>NZ_CP151472.1:0-286854 GCF_048755855.1 Curtobacterium sp. L1-20
GGCGATTTCGGCCGCGCCTGCAGTGTTCGAGCATGTCGGCCGGCCAGGGCGACGCGGGGCGTGAGCTGTCCCAGTCAAGGATGGCTACCCGAGGATCGGGCTGGTTCTCACTTCGGATCGGCGCGGTGAACGGCTCTGTAGACAGTGGCTCGGGCGACGCCGAACAGCTCGGCGAGGTCACTCGTGGTGTGGGTGCCGGCACGGTGCAGCTCGACGAGATGCTTCTCCTGTGCCTTGTTGAGTTTGGGCTTACCGCCGCGCAGCTTGCCGGCGGCCTTTGCGATCGCCATGCCTTCGCGGGTACGGGCCCGGATGAGGTCGGCTTCGAACTCGGCGACCATGCCGAGCACGTTGAAGAGGAGCCGGCCGACTGGGTCGGTAGGGTCGTAGACCGACCCTCCGAGGTTGAGCGCGACGCCCTTCTTCCTAAGTTCGTCCGCGATATCGGTGGCGTCAGGAAGCGATCGGGCAAGGCGATCGAGCTTCGTGACGACGAGGGTGTCGCCGGCTCGGACAGAGGCGAGAACTGATCGAAGGCCTGGGCGTTCTCGAGTAGTGCCGGACATGCCGTGGTCGACGTGGATGTGCTGATCAGCGACTCCAAGGGCATGTAGGCCGTCGCGCTGCGCCGCGACGTCTTGTCCGGAAGTCGAGACGCGGGCGTATCCGATCAGCATAACGGCAACTGTATTGTCAGCCGTACCTTCGCCGGGCACTTTCGCGGGACAGTCTGCTAAGACTGCGAACCCTAGGCGTTTGCTGAGCCCTCGATCCCCTCCTCTGAGGTCGCCGACGTGTCCGGGGGGCGACCGGCTATTGAGATAGCCGTGCAGCAATGCTCTGACCACGCCACAGGTCCGGGTTGTACGTTCGGCTCATGGTTGAGGACTCAAGTTCGAGGCGCAAGACGCCTGTATGGCTCTGGATGCTGTTCATCGCTGGGTTAGCCGTCTTCGCACTCGGCTCGTTCCTCGCCCGTGTTGACGGCCACCTGTACGGCCTCCCGATTCTCGCGGTCGGGCTAGCAGCGGTCGTGACCTTCGTCACACTCCGTGGCCGGTACACCGGCAAGAGGTAACAAGCGCGAAACGTCGATCGGGAGCCGTCCCGTCAACTCATCGCTTATCGGGACTCGGATTTGGATCGCCACTGGGCGACGCTTCGCCACGCAGCTACCGCTGCCAACAAGAGCATGCAGCCGATAACCAACCCACTCGCCTTCACGGACAGCGCCACAACAGCGAGGACGACGAATACGACGAATGCTGAGAGCGAGACGACGAGTTCCGTCGCCTCTGCCCTGGGACTTCTGTCTCGGTTGGCAGCCATGCCGGGACGCTACACCGGGCTCGCACGGGACTGCCCGTTGACGGATCCCTCAGCGGGCGGCCCACCGAGTGCATGCGCGATAGGTGCCACGCTGCGCGTTCTACGATCCGAGCATGCCGAGGGTCGCGTTTTACGGGGACTCCATCGTCACGGGTTGGCGAGGGATCAGCGCGACGAACAAGCGGTGGACGACGACCGTGTCGGAGAGTTTCGGCTGGTGCGAGTTGAACGTCGCGATCAACGGCGTTGGCTTTGTGCGACGCCGGGGAGGGGACCGCACTGACGACGGTGAGGCGCTTGGCCTCCTTTCCGATGTCCTCGCCTCTGGTGCAGATGGATGCGTGGTCGCGCTCGGTGGCAACGACTCGGTGATCGTTCTCGGCCGAGAGGACGAGGTGCGCGCAGCGGTCGCACGGGACCTGAGAGCACTCGTGCAGCACTTCCCGGACGGTGCCCTCGCGGTGCTGGACCTGTACTCGCCATACGGGTCCGACTACCCGCCCGGATGGAAAGCCGTGCGGCAGATCCTGCAAGAAGAGACGCATCGGGTGGGCCTGCAACTGGTCCCGGGACTCGCAACAGCGATCAACCATGATGAGGCACTCCTCTGTCCCGACGGTGTGCACCCCAACGACGCCGGGCACGCAGCGCTTGCCGACAGCATCGAGCCGCACCTACGCGCCGCGCTGTTCGGGTAGAGGTTTGTACCCGCGTCCGTTAGTCGATCGGCGTACGGGACAGCTCAAAGCACGAGCATTCCTGGTCTGAGTAGCGTGCTTGAGAGCGGAAACGGAGTCTCGATGTCTGGACAGCAAGTAGCGATGGTCACCTTGGGGTGCTGCGTGATCATCGCCGGCATCGGCGGGATTACAACCTCACGCGGACTTGCACGCGCCATCTCTGAGGCATCCTGGGGCAGGCTCGGAGTACCGTTCCGGCCGCGACTCGCCCGCATGGGCATGATCGGGGCTGGCGCGATCGCAGTCTTGATCGGCGCGACTGTCATCGTTCTGGCTCTCACAGTCGCCGCCTCCTGACCGGCGGCCGCTTGACGATCGGCTATCGGACGTCTGCAGTAAGGGTCTTGCTGTACCAGCGGTCGGAGTACGGCTCGTCGTTGAAGGGGACAACGCGTTCGTAGCCGTTGCGCTCGTACATCGCGCATGCTTCCGCGAGGGCAGCGCGTGTGTCGAGGCGAACCGTACCCATCGAGCGCTGTCGGCATATCTGCTCGGCCGCGCGCAGCAGCTGCGACCCGATTCCCCGGCCTCGATGCGACGGCGCCGCGAAGACCTTGGTGAGTTCAGCCACACCGTCGAGGAACCGAACGCCGGCGCAGCCAACGGGTCGCCCGGCTTCCACGGCGACGAGCAGCACGCCGGTGGGCTCTTGCAGATCGCTGTAGGGCTCGGCTTGGAGTGCTTGGCTCAGCTCGTCGTCTGTCGCCGGTCGCTGGTACCACCGGGCCGCGACGTCGGCCATGTACTCCCGAACGATGCCAGCCGCCAGGGCGGTGGTTGGAGCGACGGTCTCGATCGTGATCACGACACAACGTTATTCACCTCGGACGGCGTCCAGTGGCCGATCGGCTAACGGTCTCTTGCGCTGGCCTGTAAGAGGTCGTGCTTCTGGGAAGATGCGAGACATGGCAAACCGAGCTGCCGCGTATCCCTTCGTGCCCAAGTCGACCGCGTACCTCGAACCAGGGTGCTTTTGGCCGGTCCGATTGAGCGATGGTCGTTGGTCAGCGGCGACGGTGTTGGCTGTCGGTCCTGTGCTGGGCAGCGAGCACGCGGTCTCCAGCTCTCGGATTTTCACTGCTGGCTTACTCACGTGGACGGGCAGAGAGCCGCCAACCGCGACGAGCCTTGCCGCCGCGGACCTCGTCGACTGGGGCGGCATGCACGTGAGAGCGATCACACGACACGGCGAGCAGGTCCTGGGGCGCTGGGACGGAGTGGGACAGCTCAGTCCCCTCCAGAAGGTGAGTCACCGATCGGGCGGCACCGTCGAGCTGTTCACGAACGGTCAGCTCGACGGGAACGCGTCCCTTCAGCAGGCCCGTTCGCTACCTGTGATGGGCACTTGGGGCCTGAACCACCTGTGGGTGATCGCTGAACAAACCCACGTTCAAGGAACGTCCCGCTACGAACGCGAGCCGCTCCGCTGACGGACCCCCTGCCAAGACGCGCCGTCTCATCTTGTCGACGCGGATGCGTCATCGTTCCCGCGGCCGTTGCTATTTGCCCGCCAGCGCGGCGAGCCTCACAGAGCGGCTAGTCAGTAACCAGCCCAATGCTCCATAGCCGCTCGCATCACGTGAGACACAACGAAGTTCCAGACCGAGATCAGCGACACCGCGATGACTGCCGCGACTCCGGCGAGCAAAGCCAGCGCTCCCGCAACGCGCCGGGGTGTGTGGCGCTTCACGGGCGCATCGACCAGCGACGCCGGTGAACCGCTCATCAACCGCTCCAACTGGTCCGCCGGCTCTTCAGCTCCAGCACCGCTTCTCCCCATGACGCACACCGTCGTCTTCACCGGTGAGGTTGTCAACAGCCAGCCCGAAAACGCTGACGCTTCCAGGTAAACCCACTTCGCCTATCTCGGTAGCCGATCGGCCAGCGAGACGTGTCACTCCTACGATGACTGAGTGGTCGATGACGTTGTGGGCGGTGCTGGCTGGATTATCCGTGGGAAGGACCTCCGGCCCGAGATCACCGACGTGGGCGCATTCCGGCAGGAAGTGCAGGACGACCCCCTCGGTGCGGTCCTCGAGCTGCTGTGGACGGGCCGCCCGGACGCCGCACTGCAACAACTGCGTCGCGCTCCGCAGTCAGCGCGAGTCAGAGCGTTGACCGCTGACTGTCATCGCGACCTCGGCGATGCAGCCCGTGCGGTGCGCATCTACGACGACCTCGTCGACGAGTGCCTCGGCACAGCCTTGGAAGCGGTGATGCGGCAACACCGCGGCAAGGTGCTCCTCGCCGCCGGCGAACCTCATCGTGCCATCGCCGACTTCGCGGCGGCGGTCAGACTGCGGCAACAAGCTGCCCCCGAACTCCTTGCCTCCGCCAAGCAAGGCCACGCATACGCCCAAGCACTCGGACACAGACCACGCCAAGGGCCGCCAACGTCCTGATGAGCCGACGCATCTGTCCGCTAGCCGATCGGGCGCCGGACAGGGCGATAGACTGTCAGCAACGAAACCTCTGCCGACCACGGCGGAGGTTTTCTTGTATGAGCACCCCAACACCCCTGACCATCACCACTGCCGACGAACAGCACCGGCCCCAGCTCGAACAGCTCTGGACCATGTTCCGACACGAGATGTCCGCATTCACCGGCACGCTCCCCGACGAGCACGGACGCTTCCGCCAAGAACGGCTCGACGCCGGCCTCTCAGAGCCGGGCTGGTCGGCACACATATTCCATCTCGGACCGCGCCCGGTGGGATTCGCGGTCCTCCGCGGACTGGACAAAGGCGAGCACGTCATCAGTAGCTTCTTCATCGCGCACGGAGCACGACGCGCTCACATCGGACGCGCCGCCGTGAGCGAACTGACCGCGGCACACCCGGGGAGATGGACGGTTGCCTACCAGGACCGCAATGAAGTGGCAGCGAAGTTCTGGCGCACGGTCGCAACCGAACTCGACCCTGCGTGCACGTTCGAGCACCGTGCCGTCCCGGGCCAGCCCGAGCTACCCTCCGACTCCTGGACCCGATTCGGTGTCCGATAGCCGATCACCCATCGGACGGCGCGGAGCGCGTGTTCAGCGCTTGCGACGAGCAAACAGAACGACAGCAACACCGACGATCACGACGGCAACAATGACGAACAGCCACGGCGGCAGCGAGTTGCCGTCGTTCGGGTTCACCGCCGCCATGGTCGGCGCGGCAGATTCGGCGAGCGTCTGGATCATCCGCCGAGGCTATCGATTAGGGACTACGCACGGCCCCTTGAGGATGGGTAACTGAGCTTTAGACTGTGACCGTGAGAGGGCGGACAGAGGGCGGGCACTTCGCCGTGCCGGCCGTACTGTCGTGTCGGTGCCCCTCCTCATCGTCGCCGTCGTGCTGTTGATCATGATCCTGGCCGTGAACCAAGGACGAGCGTTAAGACAAGGACGTCGAGCGCGCGAAGGCAGCGCTTCTTCCTCATCCCCAGGTTGGGCGTACTACGTGGTCTTGATCGTCGGGCTCATCGCGCTCGTTGCACTGGGAGCCCTCCTGTGGACTCACCTCAGTTCGAGCTGATCGGAGGGACAGCGGGCGTCCGATAGCCGATGGCTCAGCGAGGCTCGTCGTCGTCGCGCTGATCGGCCGCGGGCGGTGTTCGCGAGTTGTCCTCCTCGTCGCGCTTTCGGTGCTTGATTTGTTGGTCTCGAAGGAACGCGATGAGTACGCAAATGGCGAGAAAGATGAAGCCGGGCCCTGCCAGGTGGCCCGCTAGGGGTGAGAACACGCAGCTAGCCTCCTCCTCAGGACAGCGGCTGGACCGCTAGTGCTCGCGCAGAGCGGCGACGTCGCGTGCCTGCTCGTCATCGGTCCAGGGGTCGAACCGCGAGTTCTGGAGGTGCCACGCAACCGATTCTCGGACTCGCGCATCGGCGTCGCTTGCGCGCCAGTGCAGGAGCTCATGTGCGCGCGCCACCGACGCAAGCAGGTGTTGGGAATGGTTCTTGCTGATCGAGAGATCTACCGGGACGCGCGCGTCCGGGACCGTGGCGAACGAAACGTCTGCGCCGGCGGCGTCAGCGATTTGTCGGAACCAGGTTCCGATCGGCAACACCCGCTCTTCTCCGATGTTCACGGCGAGCCCGTCGGCCGAGCGATTATCCAGCGCAGCAAGGGCGGCGCTCGCCACGTCGTCGACATGCGCACGGGTCCACAGCAACGTGCCACCTCCTATTGGTATTTCACGGTTGCCGCTGAGGACTCTGCGAAGGATGGCTGCCTCCCGCTGCTGGTCATCGTGGGGGCCGTAGACCATCGGGAGGCGAAGCACGACTGCTCCGCGCGGGAGCCATCGCTCCTCAACATCGAGCTTGTCGTAGTCGTCGGGGACGCCCGCATACCCGCGGCTGGCATACGGGTATCGCTCACGACGCAACTCCGCTTGTTCATCGAGGGGCACCGCCGCTTCGCACAAGCCGCTACGCAGGGCTGTGATCGCCTGATACACATCCTGACTCGACAGGACCACCGTTGGGACATCCGGGAGAACGCTCGTCACGGCATCGACGTCTGCGCCCGTGAGCGCGTTGCTGTCCAAAACGGCGTCAGGACCGAAGGCCCGCGCGAGGTGTGCACCGCTGCGCGCTACGAGATCGCCTGAGCAGGAGAGGGGAACCATGATGCGCACCCGCAGCACCGCGACCGAGTTGGAAGCCACCCGCGCCGCCATCCACAGCGCCGCCGCCGCCCATCACCCGGAGGACGCCGCCCGCGGCCGGCAGGCCGTCGAGGATCACCCCGACCAGCTCAACCACAGCCGCGCGGTCGCGGAACAGCGCATCCGTGACCGTCAGGAGCGGATCGCACTGGACGACGCGGACATCGACGCCCGCATCCAGCACCGCCGCGAAGGGCACACGGGACCCGAGGAGTGGACCTACGAACTCATGCACCGCGCGGCGCAGACGGGCCGGGAGGTCGCGTACTGGGAAGGGGTCCGCGACGCAGCCCGCCGGTAGACGAAACGGAGGGGCCGCTGCGCGGCTGGCAGGGACGACAGTGTTGCAGAATGCGCAGCCCGCTATTCCTATCGACTCACGGGAATGACGAAACGCGTCCAATGCGCCAGGGGATTACCAGCCCTCCCGCTGTCCGCAATGCCCCAGCCGCACTTGCGTAAACGTCATGCCCTGGTGCCAGAGCAATGCAGAACAATGCGTGCCAACAGGTGTGCCGCCCGGCAGAAAAAGGGCGAATAAAATGCAGGAAAAGGGTACCGAAATAGGTGCTAACAGCGTAGAATAGAAGCATGCCACGGGGGAGGGTCCCCACTGCATCACAATCTTTGGAAGGTGATTTCGATGAGCATCACGGTTTACAGCAAGTCCGGTTTCTGCGGGATGTGCAAGGCCACCGAGCGCGCTCTCGTATCCGCCGGCATCGAGTACACCGAGCTGCACCTCGACGACGTCGACCAGGCGCAGATCGAGGAGTGGAAGACCACCCTCGGGACGAATGCTCCCATCGTCGTCACCGACACTGAGACCGGTTCCTGGAGCGGCTTCCGCCCGGACAGGATCGACCAGCTCAAGACCACCCTCGAGACGGGGAAGGCCGCGTGATGGCGATGACGCTCGAGCGTCCGACCACCGTCCGTCCCGACGTCGTCCAGCTGGCCACCCGCGCCGCCGTCGACGACCTCTACGCCGGCGACACCGTGGCCGCGTTCCGCGCGATCGACGCCGCGACCACCGACCCCACCGAGACCGTCCGCGAGTGGGGCCTGACGCCGGAGCAGCGTCAGGTCTACGAGGCCGGCTACATGGTCGGGTTCCAGATGGCCGCCCCGGAGCTCATGGCCGAGGTCCTCGAACTGCGGGCCCGCCTCGAGCAAGCCGAGCACGACGCCGACCGGTACTACACCGCGATGAGCCGCCGACCCGCACCCGCCGAACCGACCGCCTCCCGCGAGACGTTCGCGGAGCGGTCCCGGGCCCGCGGCGAGCACGACCGTGCCGACCGTCACGAGGCGACGATCGACCGGATGTTCCCGCAGTACGCCGGCGCCGGCGCCTGACCGAGGACACTAGGACGATGGCAGCGAACGAGGGGCGGAACGTCGACGTCGAGCGGGAGATGGCCCTGATCGAGAAGGCTCAGCAGCTCGGCGGCCACTTCCCGAACGCGGAAGCGCTCGGGCGGGCCCGACGGATCCTCGAGGGGACGCTGACCGTCGAGCAAGCACGCGCAGAAGTCGCGGCCAAGCACGGATTCCCGCTCCAGAACCGTGACGAGCCGGACGCGCGCCCGTGACCGATCGCCCCGCTTTCACGTTCGCCCGCGACGCCACCACCTCCCGGAGTGTGGATGCTTCTGTGGTTGACGTGTTCGCTGCGCCGGCGGACCTTGACGAGCTCGCGGCGCCGCCAGCCGACGGGCGTGACCGCGATCCCGATGGGGGAGTTCACGGCGCGGGAGTGGGCGATCTTCCGGCAGGGGCAACGCTGGGGGTATGAGTCCCGGCAGGCTGAGGTCGACACGCTGCAGAACGCGTACCAGGCTGCGGACTTCGACGCTGACCGGTACTACCGGGCGGCGTACGACCACGACAACCACGACTGCGCGATCCACGCGAACAAGGGCCGCTACCAAGGCGCCGCAACCAGGCTGTTGCAGTGGGCGGACCCAGACGATTTCGACCCATCCGAACCCTGACCGGCACCCAGGTGCGGCGGTAGAATTAGTGCAGGAGGAACGCGACTATGAGCATCACCACCCCCGGCACTCAGACGGTTTCCGCCGCCGAAGCTGCCCGCCGGATTGAGTTCGCTGACGCTGCCCTCGGTGCAGCCGGCCACGAGGTCACCGACCCGGAGCTGCAGCGACTGCGCTGGGCTGCCGCTCGCGGTGAAATGAGCGTCGAGGATGCCCTCGCCGCGGGGATGGCGCACCTCGACGCGCGCTGAGCCGTGCCGACTCCTGTCCGTGCCTGGGATGACTACTTCATCCCGGGCACGACTGTTCTCCGGAACAAGCTCGGCGCCACCACCGCGGCGGACCTCGCCGCCCGGGAAGAGTTCGCCGCGTCACTACGGCTCGCGGAGCTCGTCGAGGATCCCGTGCGTGGAGGGTTCGACTACGACCACATGAAGGAGATCCACCGGCGGATCTTCCAAGACGTCTACGAGTGGGCCGGGCAAGAACGTGTGGGCCCGGACACGCGGATGACGAAGGACGGCCCCGACGTCGTGAACTACGCCGTGGGGGACCCGGCCGCTCCGACCGTGGCGTATGGCTACTACCCGGGGCCGGGTGTCGCGTCGGCGGCCGAGCACCAGTACCGGCTCCTCGAGCGGGAGCATCACCTCGCCGGGCTGCCGCGGGAGCGGTTCGTGGAGCGTCTGGCCGAGCACTGGGGGGAGCTGAACACGATTCACGCGTTCCGGGAGGGCAACACCCGGGCGCAGTTCGTGTTCTTCTCCGACCTCACCAACAACGCCGGCTACCGCCTCGACGCTGGACGTTTCCACGTCGGAGCTCCACTGCGGGATGCGTTCGTGGCCGCCCGGTTCTACAACCAGGCCACGGGACGTTCCGACCGTCTTGCCGAGGTCCTCGATCAGGCGATCACGGCGCGCGATGATCGCCCCCGGCGAAGTGGTGGCGGGTCGAGCATCGAGCGGCTGCAGCAGCGCGTCGACGAACAACGAGCACGAGCGCGTGAGCAGTTCCAGCCGGGCGGGTTCATCGCCGACAGCACCCGCCGAGGCCCGCAGCACGGCCCGCGCCAGTGACGCCGCTAGACCAGCCGCCACCCGTTGCCGGCACTCTCCGTGAGTGCGAGGTAGCAGAACCCGGCGATCCCAATCGGGATCGACAGGACCCACAGGTACACGTAGACGTTGAACTTCAGCAGCAGCACGAACAGTGCGATCGGGGCGGGCAGGATCCACCCGCCGACGCCCTCACGCATCGGCTGGGTGGCGCGGAAGTACCCTTCCCGGGCGAGCGGGTACGCGAGAGCCTGCACCACCACGAACGAGATCGCGCCCGCGAAGGCGAACCAGTCGCCGCCGGCGGCCGCGCGGGTCGCGAGGTAGATGAAGAAGATGCCGGGCAGGAGTCCGAGCACGATGCTCGACGGCAGCCGTGTGTACCGTCGGTTGATCCATGCCCCCAAGACGAATCGCATGGCGCGATCCTGGCAGGAAGGACCGACACGTGACCAGTGCCGCCGCGTCGACAGCTCCGGAGCGGTTCTGGTCGCACGTCGTCAAGGGGCCGGCGCCGGCGGACTGTTGGATCTGGACCGGCGCGATCGGGGACGACGGCTACGGCCGGTTCTGAGTGCCGCAGCCCGATGGCGGCCAGCGGTCGATGCGCCCACAGCGGTGGCTCTACGAGCACCTGACGGGTGTCGCGCTCCTGCCCGACGTCCTACTGCTGCACGCGTGTGATGTGCCCCTGTGTGTGCACGTCGACGTCGACGAGGCTCGGTCGCACCTGGCCACGGGGTCGCACCGTGGGAACATACCCGAGCGGGTGCAGCGCGGCCGACACCGCAACGGTTCGACCGCGATCCGAACTGCTGGCCTCGCTCGTGCGCAGCGACTGCGGTTGTCGCGTGAGCTCCGTGAGGCGTTCCGCGATCACGGGTGGGATCCCGCCGTGATCGCCGCGCACAAGACCGGGATCGAATCGGACACCCCAACGCTCTGGTGAGGTCGGCCGCCGGCACAGACAGCCCCGAGCACGTTCCGTGCTCGGGGCTGTCTCACGCGGCGGGCCGGCGGCGACTACGCCGCGTACGCGGCCTGTCCGTCGTGCTCGCCAGCGTGGCTCTCGTCACCGTCGATGCCATCGGTCCCGGTGGCGTCGCCGCCGCTCTCGACGACGTTGTCCTCGTCGGCCGCGGAACGCGTGGTCGTCGCCTTCGGGCGCTTCACTTCCCGCACGGGGATGCCGAGGCGTTCCGCGACCTCGTCGCGGCTGACCTTCGTGTCGAGCATCCGTCCGATGATGCCGGCGGCCTCGCGGCGGGAGGCTTCGACCTTCTGCTCGGTCTCGGCGCGGATCGCGGCGATGCGCTCTTCCGCGTCGGCTTCGATGCCCTCGACTGCGTCGACGGCGACGAAGTATTCGGTCGCGAGCTCTTCGAGCTGTTCCTGCCGGCGGCGGAACTCCGCCGCGCGTTCCGCGGCGCGCTCCCGGGCGGCCTTCCGCGCGGCGGCCTGCGTCGCTGACTTCCGGTTCTCTGCCATGTCGATCCCTCCCGATCGTCTGCGGCCGCCCCGTGCGACCTAACGGCTACAACCCCGACCGCGGGGCGGTTCGGGAGCGGACCGGGCAAGCCGGGCCGTGTTCATCCGAGCCAGACCCGTACTGCGGTTCTAGCTCGGATGCTGCCTTCGACGCACTCCACTCTCAGCACCGACTTCTTCGTTCCTCAGTCGTCGATGCTTCCCGTTCTCGTGGTCTCAACCAGCATCCGCGCAGCGCTTGTTGCCCTCATCAGTCTCATCGGCACGTACACGATCTTCCTCATGCAATCCGGCGTTGGTGCTGCGCGCGATGCCCAAGTGCGAGCCGACGCCCTGAACGACGCTGGCAAGCTCGACGAAGCAAAGACATCGCTGAGTGCAGCACTCCGTGGCATGGACGGCTTGCTGAACAGCGGCGGTGAACTTCTTGTTCAGATCGGCGTAGCCGTCCTCGCTGGGATCTTCACCGCCTGGATCATCGCTCGCGATCATGCCGCGGCCCAAGCCATCGCGACTGCTTGGCTTGAGGCGTACCTAGAAGTGGAGAAGGCCCCTACCGAACTCCCTCCTCAGCGGAGATGGCTGCGCCGATGATGTGCGTTTTGTCAGTGGGGTCGGCTTCGGAGTCACGAGGAATACCGACGCAAGCTTTACAGGGCAGGGGGCACGGGTCGCGGCCGCCTCCGCCTCCGGTACCACCGGATGCAGGCGGGACGCGAAGCCGACCAGCCGGGGGGTCAGAACCCCCCGTTGAGGTTGCCGCTCGAGCGAAGGTTCGTCATCTGTGTGCTCGAAGCGATGCCTTGCACAACGAACGGTTCGAGGACTTCTCCCGCAAACAGGTCCCCGGTCTCGTCGTTGACCATCCCGGACCCGACCATGAATGGCCCGGTCGGGGCAGCGTCCGCGGCCGGGAGGCTGTACACGGCAACGCCGGTGGACCCGGTCCCGGTTGCGAGAGCGCCGTTGACGAAGAGCCGAAGTTGATGGTTGACGGCGTCCCATTGCAGGGCGACGTACGTCCAGTTCGTGTCGCCGTCGCCAGCGAGCGAGAAGGCTGACGTCACGCACGATGCGGATGATGTTGTTTGTGCGTGGACGCAGCCTTGCAGTCGTGGACCGTCGACCTTGATGAGGAACGCGTACGTGGAGTCTCCGTTCTGCGACAGGACCGTGTAGGCGTGGTGGGCTGCGCTGTCTTCGGATGGGTTGATCCAGGCGCCAGCTGTGAAGCTCTTCCTGGTGTCGACGACGGGACCTGCTGTCTTCGTGACGGTCTGCTCGGCGAAGTACCCGAGGAGCTTGTCGACGGTTCGCCCTTCGCAGGTCGCGGAGTGGGAGTCGAAGTAGTCGGCGGCGGTCTTGCATCGGTAGACGGCGGTCGCTTGCAGTGGGGCGGGGACAGCGTCCGCGGACTTCCACGCGGAGCCGAGGAGCGTTCCGGTGACGCCGGTGCCTTCGCAGCTGCTCGAGGTGGAGGTCATGTCGCCGGCGGCGACAGCGCACGCGTACAGCTTCGTGAGTCCCGTTCCGGTTTGGCCTGGAGAGAGAAGGTCACCGAGGTTGGACTCGTAATGCGACCCGGACGGTGCGCTGCCGTTGATGACGGCGGAGTGGTAGTCGCCGTTGAACCTGTTGATGCTGATCAGTGGCGTATCGGCGTTGAGATCGAAGGCTCGCGTATTGGGCGGGCCGTTGAAGGAACCATCTGGTGTCGTCGTCGACGTGTTCCCGCCGACCGCTAGCGGGGCTGGAGCGTCGGTGTTGCCGTCAGCGACGGACGTCGGTGACGTGTCGTCACTTTTGACGCTCCACCCATGGCCGGGGCCGATGGCGACCGCCGGGTCATCGGCGACGTTGTCGAACTCGAGGCCGGTGGACGCTGAGTGTCCTGCTGCGTCGAGGGACACGTTGCCGGCCTTGTCGTAGGTGGCGACCCAGAGCGTGGAAGTGCTGTCGGTCGGGGCGAGCGTCAATTTGGTGGACGTGCCGGATGAAGCGCACACGGCGGTGACGGGGCCGTTGGTGAAGTCGCAGTCGGTGTCTGAGGACGGGGTAATCGTCGTCGGTGGGACGGGGGCGGGGGAGGTCAGCGCGGTCGGCGTCCACCAGTACGCGACCGTCCTGACGGCGTCGCTGGCGGCGTACGAGACGGTGACAGCGATGGGCTTACCGATCGTTGATGCCGCAGTCGAGGGGCTGGTCACTTGCGGGAGCGATGGGCCGTTGTTCAACACTGTGAAGTAACACCACGATGACCATGGGCTGGAGTCGTGACCGTCCGTGCTGACAACGTGCCACGCGAGCGCGGTCGGCGCGTCGCTGTTGAACGTCGCTTGCGGGAGCGCGATGGATTGTGTTCCTGCTTGTTCCGATGGGGTGACGAGCGCTTTCAGTCGTGTGCCGAGGTTGTTGACGGCTGCGATCTCGACGGTGGACTGGAGGTGGTCGTTGTCGGGGTCGGTGGCGTTCCATTGGAACGTGATGGCTTGCGCGTGGTTGTTCACGAACACGGGAGCGCTCGCGCTCGTCGCGCAGGTCCGTTGCGGAGATGTCATCTGCAGCGCGGTCGGCGTCTTGGGCGGGTTGTTGTACGTCACCGTGAGCCGGGCGTTGTTGTTGAAGTGCTTGCGGGAGATGCTGCCCTCGTTGGTCGAGCGCAGTCCAATCTGCATCGTCGAGCTCTTCGCAGCGGCGATGTCGGTGACGCCGTTGACGACGTTCCAGCCGACGCTCGTCGGTGAGATGCCACAACCGCCGGTGGAGGTGAAGTTCTGGGTGTCCAGCTTCTCTCGCCAGAGGTTCGGGTCGCTGTTCCAGGTGAACCCTGCAGTTCCCGGGCCGTACCGCCACGCTTCGACGGGGACTGCGCTGCAACTGTAGGTGGCAACGGCACCGAACTGAGCCCTGAGGATGTGCTTGCCGGCGAGGGCAGCGGTGTTGAACTCCCAGAAGGCGCGGGAAACATAGGTGGTGCCATCTTGTTGGGCGTAGCCGACGCTCTGGTAGCCGGCGGGGGACCCGTCGAGGTAGGACTGGGTGGGGTAGGCGCGGTCGGTGAACCAGAAGTGCTGCTGACCTGCGGACCAGTCCGGGTCGATGAACAGCGGATAGGTCGCGTCCTGCGTCGGGGCCTGCGCGACGTCGAGCGTGATCGTGTCAGCCGCTGCGGTGTGGGGGAGCGGCTGCGGGATGGCTGCACCACCGGGGCCGTCTTCGTCACCGTCGTGCGATGAGTCCCACCATGTCGGCTTCGCTGCCGTCACGATGGAGCCGTCGGTGGCGGTAGCGGTCGCGGAGGTGGCCGATTCATGCACGTTGGCGCCGTGGAGGGACAGTTCCAACGCTTGGAGATCCGGGTTGGCGGCCGCGGCCGGATCGTTGACAACGAACACCTCGCTCATCCCGGTTGCGGATGCCTGCAGGCGAAGGTCGACGCCGGGAAGGACGTCTCCATATGTGGCTGTCGGCCCGTCGACGGTCGGCGTCGGCAGCGTTCCACCATCGGGCCACGACTCGGACACCCACTGGCCAGTCGGCGTCTGCACTCGCGCGAGGACATCGCTCCCGCCTGCGGAGAACTGCACGGGGGAGAGGACCGCGGCGGGCTCCAGCCAGTCGCCGTCGTGCTGGAGGTCAGCGTCGATCTTCACCCATTCGCCGTCCTGCTGCACACGGGTCGGTTCGGTGGTCTGCGTGAGTTGCAGTGTGCCGTCGGGCTCGGCGACCACCTGCGATGTCGGCGTCGTGCTGCCATCGACGACGACCTCCTCACCGGATGACACCGCGTCTGCAGACGCTGATGCTTCGGCAGACGCATCTGTCGACGTCGGTACCGATGGGCTTGGGCCGGTCGGATCACTGTCCGCGTGGGCGGCGAGCGGCTGAACAATGAAAGCAAGTGCGGCGATCGAGGTGAGAACCGCCACGGGAAGCGAACGACGCAGCAAGAGGACCCCAACCTGATGACCGAATTCGCTTCGAGAATGAAGCGGACGTCGAAACCGTAGCGACACTCGTGCGCTTCACCTGCCCCAATTACGGGGGGTGCGATTCTCGAAGAACCCGTCCGATTCCGCGCCATTCCGGCGGAGTGAGCAGTTCGACCGCGAAGGTGAGGGTTCCCAAAGGCTTCAGCGCGGCGGGGCCGGAAATTCGCGGAATACGGCCTGAACACCCCCTTTCGGGGGAGGGGTTTCTAGGGCGTACCTGTCGCTAGCATTCGATCGCGCTGAACACGGATTGTTGCGCGCAGATTGAAATGGGGCAGCTGTGCGAACTGGTCGTGTGCGCGAAAACGTGAGAACTCGCCGGTACCGGCGAGCGTTCGGAACGGTCACGCGCCGCGTATCTGTTGCTGTTCCTTTCGTGGTGATTGCCGCGTTGGCCGGTTCGCTTTTGACGCCCGTCGCCAGTGAGGCGTCAGCATTCCCGCTGATCGCGGACCTCGGCAAGCCGGTGCCCGGGAAGTCCGCGCCGAACGTGTCCGGGACCAATGCGGCGGCGTCGTCCTCGTCGGCTGTCAGCTCGTCCGGGGCCGTGGCGGCGGTTCATGCGGAAACCGTGACCACCCCGACCGCGCAGGTGGATTCGGTGCGTGTGCGGTCGGTCAGCGGCAAAGCCGAGACGGTGAGTCGTGGCAAGTGGGTGGCCGTCGCGGACTCCGGAATCAAGGTCGCGGCGAGTGCCTCGAAACAAGGAACGCACGGGCCGGCGAAGGTGAGCGTCGGCGTGCTCAGCAAGTCCGAACTGCGGAAGCAGCACCTGAGCGGCCTGGTCATCAGCGTCCGTCGCGCTGACGCGAGCACCGCGACCAGCTCAGTGACTGTGGATGTTCCGAAGAAGCTGCTTGCGCAGGCTGGAGGAGCCGATTTCGCGAATCGTGCGCACTTCGTGGAGGTCCCCGCGACGGGCAAGAAGACGGCCACGACCGTCCCGATGACGTCCACGACGACGTCGGCGGTGCTCGCCCCGAAGGTCAGCAGCCGGGTGATGCTCCTCGCCGCGACCGGTGGGGCGACGTCCTCGAGCGGGACCGGCAGCTTCGCCGCCACTTCGCTCAAAGCCTCCAGCAGTTGGGATGTCTCTGCCCAGACCGGTGACTTCTCATGGCAGTACCCGTTCACAGCTCCGCCTGCTGCCGCGGGTCCGGCGCCGTCGCTTGCGCTGAATTACGACTCGCAGTCTGTCGATGGTGAGACCGGGTCGACGAATAACCAGCCGTCCGCTGTCGGTGACGGGTGGGAGCTCAGCGGCGGCGGCTTCATCGAACGGCAGTACGTCTCCTGCTCGCAAGACGACGGTGCGTCCGGCGCAGTCGCAACTTCGGGGGACCTGTGCTGGAAGGTCGACAACGCGACGCTTTCGCTCGGTGGCCACAGTTCCCCGATCGTCCGTGACAAGACCACCGGTGATTGGAAGCTCCTCGCCGACGACGGATCCCGTATCGAGCACCTCGTCGGCACAGCGCAGGGGTGCCAAGCGAACGGCACCTACGACACCGATTGCTGGCGAGTCACCACTGGAGACGGCACTCAGTACTACTTCGGTTTGAACCATCTGCCGGGCTGGGCGTCCGGCAACGCGACGACGAACTCGGCGTGGACGGTCCCGGTGTTCGGCAACGACGCCGGCGAGCCGTGCCACGCGTCCACGTTTGCAGCGTCGTCGTGCGTGCAGGCGTGGCGGTGGAACCTCGACTACGTCGTCGACGTCCACAAGAACGCGGAAGCGTTGTACTACAACGCGGAGACGAACAGCTACGGCAAGGACGGCACCGGCGCGACGTCGTATGTGCGGGGCGGCCAGCTGAACCATATCGACTACGGCCTGACGGCATCGAATGTGTACGTCGCGAACGCCGCATCCGACCGGGTCACGTTCGGCTACGACGTGTACGGCCGCTGCAACGACACCACGCACGCGAATTGCACGAAGGAGACCGTCAGCGGTGCCGCGGCGAAGCCGGCGACACCGGCGGCCTACCCGGACGTGCCGTTCGATCAGCTGTGCGCCTCAGCATGCACCGCGAACCCGGTCCCGACGTTCTGGACCGACGCGATGCTCGACACCGTCACTACCGCGGCCCGCACCGCCGCAACCACCTACACCACCGTTGACACCTGGACCCTGTCGCACTCGTTCCCCGCTCCCGGAGACGGCACGAACGCAGCGCTCTGGCTCACGCAGGTGCAGCACAGCGGGTCTGCTGGGCACACAGCGATCACGGAGCCGGCGACGAAGTTCAGCGGCACCACCAAGCAGAATCGGGTCTGGGCGGTCGACGGACTCGCACCACTGGACAAGTGGCGGATCTCCTCCATCCTCGACACCACCGGCTCCGTCACGTCCGTCAACTACTCCGCCCAGGACTGCCAACCCTCGGAAGTGGCCGCGATCGAAGCCGGCGCGGCGACGAACGCGCGCCGCTGCTTCCCGCAGTGGTGGACGCCGCAGATCACCCCCGCGGTCGCGCCGAAGATGGACCTGTTCCACAAGTACGTCGTCACGAGTGTCGTTGCCGATCCGAAGACCGGCGGCGGCGCGGACCGTCCGCAGGTGACGTCGTACGTCTACACCGGTACCCCGGCCTGGCGGTACAACACGTCGCCGTTCACGCCCGAGAAGAACCGCACCTGGTCCGTCTACGCCGGCTACAACACTGTCGAGGTCCGCGAAGGCGACAGCAGTAAGCCCACGACACAGAAGACCACCGACTACGTCTTCTACCAAGGCATGGACGGCGATCGTGCCGCCACCAGCGGCGGCAGTAAGTCCGTCACCGTCACTGGCGCGGACTCCGTCACCGACTCCGCTTGGTTCGCCGGAACCACCCGGGAGACGAAGACCCGCAACGGCGTTGGCGGGACTGTCATCGACGATGTCGTCAACACGCCTTGGGCGTCTGCAGCGACCGCGAGCGATGGAACGAACACGGCGCGGATGCTCGGCGATGGCAACAGCGTTGACACTCAGCCGACCGGTGGCGGCGGGACCCGCACCAAGAGGACGACCACCACACACGACGACGACGGCAACACCGCCACCGTCAGCACCGTCGCCTCCGACGCCGGCAACACCTGCCAGAGCACCGATTACGCGCCCGACAACACCACCGCGTGGATCCGCGGTCTGCCGCAGGAGCAGCGCACCGTGGCCGTCGCCTGCGGTGAAGACCCGTCCCTGCCCGGGGACGCTGTCAGCGACGTCCGCACCAGTTACGACGGCAACCCGTTCGGCGCCACCCCCTCCAAGGGTGACGCGACCAGCACGCAAGAAGTCGACAAGTACGCCGGTACCACCCCGCACTGGGTCTCCAGCGCAACCTCGACGTACGACGCTCTCGGCCGGGTCACTGGGAACACCGACGCGCTCGGCCGGACGACGGCCACCGCGTACACGCCGGCGACCAGCGGACCGCTGACGAAGACCGTCACCACCAACCCATCACCGTTCAAGTGGACATCGACGACCACGATCGATCCGACCCGCGGCTCTGTCCTCTCCGAGACCGCAACTGACGGCAGCGTCACCACCGCCACCTATGACGGGCTCGGACGCCGCGTGAACGTGTGGCTGCCGCAGCGCCCCCAGGCGTCGAACACCACGTCACCGTCGATCGCGTACGCCTACTCGGAGACGCAGTCCGCTCCGCTGTCCGTCGCGACGACGACGGTGATGGCGCACACCACCGCGACGACGTACCAGCTCTACGACGGCCTCGGCCGGCCCGTGCAAACCCAAGCGTCCTCGCCGTCCACGGGCACGATCGTCACGGACACGCAGTACGACCCGGCTGGGAACGTGTCACTGACGAACAACCCCTACTGGACCGTTTCGGTGAACCCGTCGGGGAAGCTGTTCGTCCCCGAGAGCCAGCAGCAGATCGGCTCGAGCACGCAGAACGTCTACGACGGTGCCGGCCGGCAGACGGCCGCCATTACCAACTCGTTCGGAGACGAGCGGTTCCGGACCACGACCGCGTACAACGGCGTCGACGAAACCGACATCACCCCGCCGTCCGGCGGCACGCCGACGAGCACGTGGACGAACACGCTCGGGCAGAAGACCAAGCTCGTGCAGTATCTCGCGTCCACGCCGAGCAGCACCGCCAGGAAGCAGGCGACAACCTACGGGTACGACAACCGCGGGAACCTCACCTCGACCATCGACCCCGCGGGGAACACCTGGTCCTGGACGTACGACCTGCTCGGCAACAAGGTCAAGTCCGTCGACCCGGACACTGGCACCACCACCTCGACGTACGACCTCGCCGGCCGTCAGCTGACCACGACCGACGCCCGCGGACAGACCCTCGCGTACGTCTACGACGCACTCGATCGGAAGACCGCCGAGTACGCCGACGCAGCGACCACCGGGCCGCTGCTCGACAGCTGGACCTGGGACACGATCAAGAAGGGGCAGCTGACCTCCTCGAGCAGCTACACCGGTTCCATCGCCGGTACCCCCGGGAACGCCTACACGCGGACCGTGACCGGCTACGACGCCGGCAATCAGCCCACCGGCACCACGACGACGCTCCCCGCGTCGACCCCGGGGTTCGGTGCGTACAGCTACAACGTCACCTACACGTACAACCAAGACGAGTCACTCAACAACGAAAACCACCCCGCTGTCGGCGGACTTGCCGCCGAACGCGTCGGCTACGCGTACGACGGCGTCGGGAACATGTCCAGCGTCACCGGCACCGCCGCATACGCATCCGCGATCTACACCAGCCTCGGACAGCTCGCCCAGGTCAACCGCGGCGGAAACCTCACGAACTCCTCCGCCTACGGCTACGACGCCGCAACCGGCGCCATCACCGAGATCAAGGACATCTCCGGCACCGGCTCATCGACCGAGGTCCAAGCCGACCGCATCTACACCCGCAACAACGCCGGCACGATCACCTCAACGGCCGTCACCGGCGCTGCGGGCGTGGAAACGCAGTGCTACTCCTACGACCAGCTGCAAGAGCTCACCGAAGCGTGGACACCGAACAGCAACAGCTGCGCGACCGCACCCTCCAAAACCGCACTCGGCGGCCCGGCACCGTACTGGAACAGCTACACGTACGACACGGCCACCGGTAACCGCACCACCGCGACGCAGCACGGCGTGGGTGCGGCTGACGACACAGCGAGCACCTACTCCTACCCCGCGGGCGGGGCGGCCAACCCGCACGGCGTGACGTCCGTCGACGATGGCGGGTCCGGTGCAGCTGACACGTACGGCTACGACGCGGCCGGTGACACAACCGCGATGCCTGGCCAGGTGCTGACGTACGACGCGGACGGTCGCATCGCGACCATCACGAAGGCCGGCAAGACGCAGTCTGATGTCTACGACGCGGACGGCACCCTCCTCGTCCAGAACGACCCGGATGCGGGAGCGACCCTGTTCCTCGGCAACACCGAAGTACACCGAACGGCCGACGGCACGATCACCGCGACTCGCACCTACACGCTCGATGGCACGGCCGTTGATGAGCGCACCACCGAAGGTGGCAGCAACAAGGTCTTCTCCCTCGACACCGACATCGACGGAACCGCCGACCTCGAAGTCGGAGCAAGCGACCAGAGCATCACTCGCCGATGGGTTGATCCCTTCGGCAACCAACGTGGCACCGCTCCGTCCTGGTCCTCGTCACACGGCTTCCTCGACAAGAGCGAATCGGCTCTCACCGGACTCGCGCAACTCGGCGCGCGCGCCTACGACGCAACTCTCGGACGGTTCCTCTCCGTCGACCCGGTCTTCGCGCCCGACAACCCGCAACAGGACAACGGGTACAGCTACAGCGCGAACAATCCCATCACCAACTCGGACCCGTCCGGCGCCTGCTACCAAGCAGGGTCCGACTCCATCGATTTCCACACGAACTGCTCAACGGGTCCGGGCCACAAGGCGACGCACGGCAACAACTCCGCGCCAGGCACCTCAGGTGACAGCAAGAGCTACCACGCCCCAGCGGCAGGCTGGGCGGCGAAGCCCAAGCCCACACCAGCCCACTCTGGCGGAGGCTGCTCATACGACGGTGGGACGTTCTATTGCCCGCCCAGCGCTGTCGCGCGGTGGGCCGCTCCTCAGACCACGCAAAGCGCGGCTGAAACGAAAGCGGAACAGCGGCAGGAGATCATCGACGAGGCGCTCTGGAACCATGCGATGGCGACGAGCCATGCGTGGCCATGGATTAGGGCCACCGCAGAGTGGGAGCACAACCATCAGGGCGCTCTTGAGGGTACTGCGTCGCTGTACGGTGGCATCTATGGATTGCGCTCTCCCGAAGGGTCGCTCGGGTCGACCGGACGGACCGCTGCTGGGAACTTGAAAGAGCAACTCGCCTTGCAGCAAGTAAAGAGTAATCCCATGGCCGGTAAAATGCTCCGGACTCCCATGACTGACCCTCGATGGCTAGGCGTACGTGGGTGGGACAAATACAGACAGAACGTGAACGGTATCGAGATTCACTATGTAGTGAACCGGTTCACGGGTGACGTAGACGACTTCAAGTTCAAGTTGCCTACCGTAGATCCAGAAGATTAAGGATGGCGGCTTTGGCAAAGCAGCAAAAAGCCCTTAAGAACGCACTGCTACGCTCGCTTTTAGGAGGAAGTGACGTCCTGCCTCAGCTTCCGCTGCTGGCGGCGCAGCTAGTGGCCGATGACACTGCTTCTCCGGCCCTGGTTGCGCTGGCTGGCCTGAGCGTTCGGGCGCCGGAGTGGGAGCTACGCGCCACGGCGGACGATCTAAGGCGAGAACTTCAGCTTCCGGGCATTGGCGACGCCGCTGAGAGGGAAAAGCTGGTGGCGTACATCGCCAGAAACCTGATCTCAGATCCGATGAATGTAGGCGAGTACAGTGCAATGCTTCGGGCCATCGCCCGCACGTATTACAACGATCCGATCATGAATCGCATCCAAGCCCTCGTTGGCCTAGCCTCGTCGTGGGATGAGCCGTGGAGTGATGAGCTGCCAGGTTTGCTGAGTGAGGCGGCCCGAGAGTTTCTCGACCCGCATCAGCTGTGAAGTAGTTCGTTGCCTGACGTCGGTGTGCGGCGAACAGCGGCGAGATCGCCTTCCCCGCCGAAGGCTGGCTTGACCTCCACTGACGAGCCAATAATGTATCTTAAGTCAGTATCAGGCGAGCCAGATTGCTCAGCCCTCCACCTGCTTCCCCCCTCTTCTGCGTCGCCATAGGATCATCGCATCGGCTGTCGCCGTCATCAGGGCGCCCAAAAATGCCACGTCACACCAGTGGCGACAGCACGACCCCGATTTGCATCCGTTCCCAGTCCCGCAGACACCGCTCAACCCGCACATCTACGCGCCACTCAAGTAGGGGCACCCCGCTACCGGCATCGCAACCCGTGAACGATCGAATGATGCCGCCAACGCACGCCGCGTTGGCAACTACCTCGCTCGCACTTGCTGCTCGACGAGTACCGGTAGCGTTGGTTCCCCGACAGCTGCCGCATCAAAGCGGCGCTCCCGCTGGGGTGGGGCTACTTGCTCACTAGCCACAGCGAGAATGCAAGCGCTACCAGAGCGATCCCCCCTGCAACGAGAACGAACCAAAAACGCTGCCCCGGCGCAGCAGAGGCCGCTGTCCCTTCACGGGCCCGGCGGGCCTGCCGATACG
This sequence comes from Curtobacterium sp. L1-20, assembly GCF_048755855.1. Lineage (GTDB taxonomy): Bacteria > Actinomycetota > Actinomycetes > Actinomycetales > Microbacteriaceae > Curtobacterium. The sequence goes on from NZ_CP151472.1 coordinate 22,909, forward strand.
ACGTCCCTTGATTCCATCCGAGGACGAGGACGACCACGACGATACAAACGATGATCAGTGACATCAGTCAAGCTCAATCATCTTGTGAAGCGCGATCGGAGCGAGCGTGTGTGGGATGCTTCCATCGGTGCACCCAATTGAGCACCATTGCGGCCACGGCAAGGATACCCCCAAAGCCAGCTACGCCAGAACCCACGCGCGAACCTGCAATTCGCATGGCTAGACCGACGAAAAGCAAAGCCGCACCCAGGACACCGATTGCAAGCGTCAGCCTTCGAAGGTTCATCGCCGGCGCCTCCTCCAGGAAGTCGTTCTTTCAGCTTCCACCGAAGAAGTCCTCGATCTGATCTTCCGCGTCCTTGACAAAGGCCGGGGCGCAAGCAACGGTCAGGGGCGCTGATAGAGTGTCAACCCCGGGAATAAGGTCTCCGAGGGCGTAGATGCCCTCGGCATTGCAGCTCAGTGCAGCGTAGGAGTACGAATCTTTCGCGTTGTACGCGTCACCCATGCACACACCATCTTCGAGGGTGCCACCACATGTGTACTGCCCCGAGGGGTCACCGACGCCGATGGGGTCGCTACTGGCGTATACAACCGGTCGGATACCTTTTGTGCTGCTCATCTTAGAAGTCCGCCGGAATCTTTCTCCAACTCCCTCAGCTGCTTACTTCTTTGATACACCCGCATCGCATTAAGTACTGCCAGGATGGCGCACACGACCCCAATACTTATCCAGATCGCTGGACTTACTTGCGGTATAATGAAGGTGGACAGTAGGCACAATATCACCGAGATCACGAGACAAACTACGGCGACGACTGAAAGATTTCGCTTATCTCGCAGAATTGCACGCTCGGAACGCAATCCGATCACCTTTCAATAATTAGGGGAGGAGTGCGGCGGCCCCGACTAGGGCCGTTGAAGCGAGGAACCCGCCCGCAGCACCGATTCCCGCGTGCTCCGCGGTCTCGGACGGACTGTCTCCGTTGAAAACCGACGCGGATCCGGCGCCTACTGCGCCACCGACTGTCGCCCCGGCAATCAACCCAGCGGCGGAGCCAGCGAGGGCTGTTTCGACACCCGTCAATGCGCAGGTCGTTACGGTGATTGCAGTTCCGACCACGGCTCCAAGAATGGCGCCACCCAAATCATGGGCAAAACTCTGGCCCAGTGGATCGATATTGTTGATCGGGTCGCTGCCTGCGTACGCGTACCGATCAGCGTTGCTCGGGTCGAGGGGGTTATCAAGGGTGTCTTGCTGGGTCCAGGAGCCGACCCCAGCGAGATACCAGCGGAGCCCGTACTTGACGAGGTTGTTCTGCGTGTCAGAGGTGCGGGTGCCGGCCTTGAATCCGTACGGGTTCTGCGTCCAGAACGGGTTGGTCGCATCTGCGTCGTTGACGGTGCCGGTGCCGTAGGGGTCGTAGGCGGCGGTGAACGCTTCGGTGCCGGTGTCCGTGAGCGCACCGATCTGGTTGCCGATCCCGTCGGTAAGGAACCCAGCGGTGTCGCCGCTGCTGTCGGTGAGGTCGAGCGCCTGCCCGGTGACGGCGTCGGAAAGGACCCGGGAAGTGGTGTTCGTACCGGTGGTTTCGGTGTCGATCTCAGGCACCCCCGTTCCGTCCGTGCACCCGTAGGTGTAGGTGTACGCCGGTCCACCAGCTGTGGTTTCGGACAGCAGCTGTGACTGCGACGCGCCCGCGTACGTGTACTGAGTCGTGGTCCCGTTCGCCGTCGAAGTGGTCATCTGCTCCGCCCCGTTATACGTGTAGGTCGCTCCCGGTGACGCAGTCATGTTCCCGGCTCCGTCGTAGCTGTAGCCGCTCGAGGTGATCTGGTTCGCACCGTTGAAGGTCAACGTCTGATTGAAGGTCTTCGCGCCGGTCTCCTGCGCGGTCAGCCGGTTCCCGTCGGCGTCGTAGGAGAACGCCCAGTCCACGTCGTCGCTGCCGCCGGTCTGTGTGACTCCGGTTAGGTGCGTGGAGATGTTGCCCGCGGGATCCTTGTATCCGTAGGTGGTGATCTTGCCGGTGAGGACGTCGGTGGTGGTCTGCAGCTGATCCGAGTCCGCGCCTGCGGTAGTCGTGTACGAGTACTGCGTGTCGAACTTCTTCGTCGCGTCCTGACCGGTCCACGCGCGGACCTCCGACGGGCGGCCGGAGGTGTCGTAGCCGGTGTTGGTGTGGCCGGTGAAGGGGCCGCATCGGCGCCGCAGATCAGGCGGCAGCCATTTGGCAACACGATCATCAAGCCGGTATTGCAGGAGTTGCCGGCCTTTACGCCTCGAGTTGGTGGTACCAAGCTGGAGCAGGTTCCGCCCCCGCAGAACCCGAAACGACAGTCGGCCGTTGGATGAGTCAGAAAGAGTACGAGAAGATGGTAGCTTCAGGGCGCGTGCAAGAGGGTGCGGGCGGTCGAACTTACGTTTCGGTGCCACCCGATCCTGCATCTTTCCCGTCGGGACGAGGACTCTACGTTCAGTTCAACGTTCCTTCAAAAGCGCTTCTACCGGCTGGTCAACCTGATTGGAAAGTGATGCCCGGTCCAAACGTCGGAACGAAACTTTATGGCCCGCCGCCCACCATGATGCCGCCGGCTACATGTATCTCTGTGGTGTGCTCACGTTGACGTATTCGGGCGATTTCTACGCATGGGGCAGAAAGCTCATCGCGGCCCTTTCCGCTGACGAGGTGGTGACGCTCTTGGCTTTGTCGCCAGAGGACTGGGGGAACAGAAGTACCCATCTACTCGTCGAAACCGGCGAGCAAGGTTGTGACCTCATCGTTTGGGATTCAGGCGACGCAGAGTTGGTTTCCGGCAGGTTTGGTGATGGGATTGCGCGTCACATAGAACTTGCTGGGATGGAGGATGCCGTGAACCTTTTCGGCGATTACGTGGAACTAGTGTCTCGACTTGTGGGTCGCACCCTCCAAATCCCGCCGTCCTGAGAGCCGCAACTCGCGGAGGCGGACGGAGCGACGACATCCGGGTCTGACTACCTCGAACAGCCTTGTACCTACCGGCCGATAATATACATTATGTCAGCTTTCGGCTCGGCCAGGCGTTGCACCAGTGCTGTCAGCCCGACTGATCGGTTCCTCTGTCGTTGGGGTGGCCACCGATGTTCCTATTCCGCGCTAAAGCTTCGCCAGTGGTCGATCGGTCCGACAGTTTTGCCCGAACGGCGGCGGTCACCTCGCGCTCAAGCGCTGTGGTGATCTCGCCCCGGTCTCTAAGCGGCTCAGGCAATCGCGCTGTCCGCTAGTTAGCGACCGGCCGAAACATCAGCACCGAAGCTACCGACATGAATATCGTTGACAGCGCCCATAATCATGGCCAGTTGAACGCGTCGGCCCCGGCACCATGCCCCCGATCCTCGACGTGACTTTCGACGCACGCGGAACGCATCGCGAAAATGCCGTCATAAGCAGTTGCGGGATTTCCCCCACATTTACAGCAGCGTTGCAATGACGCTCAGCGACGATCGCTGATGAGCCTACCGCGTCACCAAGTCCTTAGTCGAAGCTTACTCCGATCGGCTTCGCTTCCGTAGCCAGTAGACGAACGCCAGAACTCCTACTGCAATCAGCACAACGCATACTATGAGGAATAACGTGCCGTCGGGCCCACTGAACCCCGTGTTGAGGCCGAGGAAGAGACACACGACCCCGATCACGAACGCGGTGATTGACTGAATGAGAACGACTGGATACTTCATTAGGGCTCCTTAGGCCAGAACTTCCGCGGCGGTCACGCCAAGCTCGAGCAGATCTGCGCCTTCACTTCCGATTTCAATGTCAGAGCCGTAGTCCTCACCATAGTTGTCGGACACGTAGGTCGACGCGAGGGACGCTCCACAGCCAATTGCGAACCCGAGTGCGGACGATACTCCAAGGGTTTCCGGATCGCCGATTACCCCGACCGCTGCTCCTACGGCTCCATGAATCAAGCATTTGCCGATCGTGTCCCCGACTGATTTTCCTGCCGGGTCTTGCTGATTTACGGGGTCTGACCCCGCATATGCGTAGCGGTTGGCGTTGGCGGGGTCGAGGGGGTTATCAAGGGTGTCCTGCTGGGTCCAAGAGCCGACCCCGGCGAGGTACCAGCGGAGCCCGTACTTGACGAGGTTGTTCTGCGTGTCAGAGGTGCGGGTGCCGGCCTTGAATCCGTACGGGTTCTGCGTCCAGAACGGGTTGGTCGCATCTGCGTCGTTGACGGTGCCGGTGCCGTAGGGGTCGTAGGCGGCGGTGAACGCTTCGGTGCCGGTGTCCGTGAGCGCACCGATCTGGTTGCCGATCCCGTCGGTAAGGAACCCAGCGGTGTCGCCGCTGCTGTCGGTGAGGTCGAGCGCCTGCCCGGTGACGGCGTCGGAAAGGACCCGGGAAGTGGTGTTCGTACCGGTGGTTTCGGTGTCGATCTCAGGCACCCCCGTTCCGTCCGTGCACCCGTAGGTGTAGGTGTACGCCGGTCCACCAGCTGTGGTTTCGGACAGCAGCTGTGACTGCGACGCGCCCGCGTACGTGTACTGAGTCGTGGTCCCGTTCGCCGTCGAAGTGGTCATCTGCTCCGCCCCGTTATACGTGTAGGTCGCTCCCGGTGACGCAGTCATGTTCCCGGCTCCGTCGTAGCTGTAGCCGCTCGAGGTGATCTGGTTCGCACCGTTGAAGGTCAACGTCTGATTGAAGGTCTTCGCGCCGGTCTCCTGCGCGGTCAGCCGGTTCCCGTCGGCGTCGTAGGAGAACGCCCAGTCCACGTCGTCGCTACCGCCGGTCTGTGTAACTCCGGTTAGGTGCGTGGAGATGTTGCCCGCGAGATCCTTATATCCGTAGGTGGTGATCTTGCCGGTGAGGACGTCGGTGGTGGTCTGCAGCTGATCCGAGTCCGCGCCTGCGGTAGTCGTGTACGAGTACTGCGTGTCGAACTTCTTCGTCGCGTCCTGACCGGTCCACGCGCGGACCTCCGACGGGCGGCCGGAGGTGTCGTAGCCGGTGTTGGTGTGGCCGGTGAAGGATGCCGGCTGCGTGTTCGTCGCGTTGGTCGTTGTGGATGCGTTTGCGCCGGCGTTGATGTACGTGTCGGTGCGGCGGCCGTGGTCGTCGATCTTGTACCGGTCTGTTTCCGTGCCGGATCCGTGCGGGTAGGTCATCGACCACAGCACGTTCGCGGCGTCGTATCCGTACGTGACGGAGCCGTGCGCATCGGTGGTGCTGGTTTCGTTGCCGGCGAGGTCGTAGGTGTCGGTGATGGTGCCGCCGCCGGCGGTGTTCGCCGTGGTGAGCAGCCGGCCGACCGGATCGAACGTGGTGGTGATGGTTCCGGTCGCGGACTGGCTGGCGAGCTGGTTGCCGTCGCCGTCGTAGGTGTTCGTGACGGTTGCAGTGCCGTCGGAGAACGATTGGGTCAGCATCCGGTCGTCGTTGTCGTACGTGTACGACGTGGTGTGCTGGTTGCCGTCGGTCACGGATTTCACCCGCCCGTACCCGTCGTAGGCGTACGTGATGGCGCCGAGAGTTCCGGTTGGTGGCGTTACGGTGTGCAGCTGCTCGTCGGAGTTGTACGAGTAGTTCGTCACCGCTCCGGTGGGAGTCCTCGCGGAGTCAATCACACCCTTCAGTGCGGCGTTGCTCGTCTCTCGGGTGAGGGTCGCCGTCGACGGGTTCGACGACGAGCCGGTCGAGGCGGTCAGCTGGTTGCCGGAACTGTCGTACGAGTACGAGGTCGTGTTCCCGGACGCGGTCGTCGTGGACTGCGGCAGGTATGCGGTGTTGGCCTGCGAGTTCTTGTACTGCGCGTTCGACGCGCCGCCGGTCGGAGACTGCACCTTCGTCAACGACTGGCCGTTGTTCGCTCCGTAGGAGTTCGTCGTCGTGGAGGCCCCGCTCGACGCACCGGTCGTCGCGGTGGCGACACCGTTGTTCGACGGGTTGTAGGTGGCGGATCGGGTGTTGCCGTCGGGGTCGATCGCCTTCGTGACATTGTGCGTGGACGCGTCGAGGGTGTAGTCCGCGTGCGCGACGGACGCGACCGTCTGGGTGCTGTCCGTGTCCGGAGACGCGACCTGCGTCTCCGTGCTCGACACGTAGCTGAACCGCGTTGCGGCGGTGGCGGACGATGCGGTCGGTTGGTCGACCTCGATGACCTGGTCGGAGCTGTTGTACCTGAACGTCGTCTTGCCGCCGTCCGGCGCCGTGACCGACGTCAGGTCCGTGCCGGAGTAGGTGAAGGTGGTGGTCTTCCCGTCGGCGTCAGCGAACGAGGTGATATTGCCGTTGCTGTCCTTGGACCAGGACACGCGGCGGGTATTGGTTCCGTCGGTCTGGCTGATCGTGGTCGTGCCGTTGCTGTACGCCACCGACGCGGTTCGCGCGGCGGAGGGACCCGCATTGCTGACGATGTTGCTCAGCAGGTAGTTGTTGTAATGGACGAGCACTTGGTGGCCGTTACGGTCGACGACGCTGGTCGGCTGTCCGGCGAGGTTGAAGTGCGTCACCTGGTTCGACGTCCACGATGTCAGCGTGTAGTCGGTTGAGGTCTGCGCCAGCGTCTCTTGCAGGCCGGCCGGCGCGCTGAACGTCCCTCCGGTCCCGGCGGTGAACTGCCACGTCGACCCGTCCGAACCAGTGAATACGACACCCTTAGCGTTGTTCGACAGCGAACCGGCACCGTCCAAGGCGTAAGACCACTTATTCGCGTCCGGTGTCACCGTGCTGGACGACTCCGTTCCACGGGAGTTGTATGCAGCACCGATCGAAACGGAACTGGTGACCCCCGACAATGTTAAGGCATTGGACGAGAGCAGGAGGTTGCCGGTCGCGACGTCGACCTGAGCGCTGGTGCGATCATCGATCGGGAACGACAGGTTCGTCGCCGACGACCGCGACCCGGTCAGGTTCGTCGTCGACGGACCAGTGGGGAGCGCGTTGTACCAACCCTCGACGAGGACTTGATAGTCCGTAGTCGATGTCGTGTAGAGGTCGATCTTCCCGTTGGTGCCGACCGCGACGATGATCGTGTTCGACCGAATGTCGTTCTGGCTGAAATTGATCGACGTGGTCGGCGGTTTCGTCGCCCCGTCTGCCCACATCTCTGCGTCACCACCGGTGCTTGCCGAATTGATGGCGGTGAGCTGCAGCGCGACGGCGGAGACCCCATGGCCGAGCGCCGGGATGCCCGCGACCCCGTCAGCGGTAATGACGGTAGTGGATCCGCCGGTCGGTGTCGTATTGCCCGACGCGCGGCTGTCGTACAGGCCGCCCCCGGACGCCGGTGTGAAGGACCCGCCAACGGTCGTCGCCGCGAAATATCCCTGCACGTCGATGACGATGTTGACAGCACCACCAGTGTTCGCGATCGTCAGCTGCCCGGATGAGCTCAACGCGACCTGCACAGTGTTCGACGTCGCGGTTCCTGACCCTGCGACATAGCGGAGCGACTCAGCGGGTTTGGTCCCGCCCGCTGGGTACGGGGTGAGATAGCCCGCCGTCGAGGAAGCATTCACGGCGATGATGTTCGCCGCTACCGCAGACGCAGTGCTCGCGACACCGCCCTGCCCGCCGACCTGGACCGTGAGCGATCCACCGGAAGGGATCGTCGCTTGCGCCGCACCGGTCCCGTTCCGGGTATCCACAATCCGGGTTCCCGCCAGCGGAACGAATCCTCCGGGCGCGACGCCAGCGCCGCCGCTCGTCGTGGTGTAGTAGCCCTGCACGTCGAGGTACAGCGTTGCGTCAGTATCCGCTTCAACCTGAATGGTTCCGTTGGCGCCAATGGCAAGGTTCGACGTGTCCGAGGAGGGTCCTCGACCGCTGCTGTTGTAAGTCACCATCAGAGTCGCGCCGGTCGACGAATCTGGACGGCCGTGCAACTGCCCCTCTCCCCCCGAGGCAGAGACCGTTGCGTTGAGGACGACTGCACCGGCGGAGCCATCCGACGGCACCCCAGCTTGACCGGCGATCTGCACCGTTGTCCACGTTCCAGCCGTCAGTGCCTGACCGCTCTTGATCCGCCCCGACGTCACCACGAACTGCCCACCGCTACCGGACGTCGACGCGTGCGCCGGAGCCGCCGAGACGAACGTCGTCGTGAGCATTGCACCGAGCACCGCAACGATCGTAAGGACAGCAACCCAGAGCAGCCGGAAACGGCCAGACGACAGCGACACGTGAGCCCCTCGCTTCGCGGACACGAGCCGCGGAGGTCATACCCGGGCCGCCCCTGAACCTCCGAAGGAAGTCTGCGCCCAGAACTGAAAGCACCGTATTCACGTTCTCGTCGTGCGCGTCACCGATTCGTGCGAAGACTATGTGATCCGATAGGCCCACATCCGGACGGTGACCCCCAAACTGGGGGCATTCCGCGCCTTCCAGTCGAACGAGTCTGCAACATACGGTCAGCGCGTGGAGACTGACGACGGCCACTCAGGGAGACGGAAGCTCTCGGCGGAAGAGCATGCTGTACTGCGCGGCATTGCCCGCGGTGATGACTTCGGCACCATCGCCCGGGCTCTCTCGCTTGCCCCGGCGACGATCGCATATCACGCCACAAAACTCCGGCGGCTACTCAACGCGCCGAACCTACCCGCCCTTGTCGCACTCGCCTTCGTCGCGGGTCTGCTGACCAACGATGTCCTCGGTCTGGATGCACTGCTCGACCTTGGCGAGTGATGGTCGCTCGCCACAGCCGCGGGCGGCGCGTGGGCCGCGCCTGAATTGAGCACCATCGGCCGCCGGCCAGTCCCGCGTGCGTGCTTGGTAGTACAACTAATTGTCCGCACGCCAAGCCGCGTCCCTGAGCAGATCCGGTCACTTGACTACTGCCACCATTGGTAGGCGAACGCTCACCTCCCCACAGTCGGCCTCGACCGGCCCTGGGCTGATCCCCCGTACGCTGTCGACGTGCTTTCCAGCAGCCGAACCCGACGTGGCCACCGGCCGCAGTGGATCCTCGCCGCCATCGGCCTCGTGTATGCCGTCATCGTCAGCTCCATTGCGATCACCGCACGGACGCTGTGGATTGACGAGTTCGCGACGGTCGCGGCATCACGGCGATCCTTCGCTGACCTGCACGCCCTCATCGGGCAGATCGATCTCGTCCACGCGGCCTACTACGTGGTCATGCACATCTGGTTCGACCTTGTCGGCTACTCCCCCTTCACCCTGCGGTTCCCCTCGGCCATCGCGATCGGCATCGCTACCGCGGTAACGGTGCTGCTGACCTGCCGACTGTTCTCGAACCGCACTGCCGCAGTCGCTGCGCTGCTGATGCCGCTCATCCCGCTCGCAGCATCAGCCGCGACGACCGGCCGATCGCCCGCATTCGAGCTCCTTCTCGCAGCCCTTGCAACGCTCGTTCTTGTCCATGCGCTCGACGCGGCGGAGTCCAGTTCCTCCCGAGTGCGGACGATCCTGCTGTGGGTTGCGTACGCTCTCGTCGCCTACGTCGGCATCGTCGTGTTCCTGTGGTTCGCGCTCATCATCGTCGGCCACGCGATGACGGTCCTCGTACGATTCTTCATCGCCCCACGCCGGCGAGCTCGAGGGCTCGTCACCGCAGCGATCGTCATCGTCATCGTCGCGGCCGCAGCGCTGCCGTTCGTCCTGGCCGTGATCCCGCAGTCGCAACAGATCGGCTACCTCACCGCTCCAACCCTGCGAGGCGCTATCGAGAGCGCGGTCCGCACCCAGTTCTTCAACTTCCAGCTGGTCACTGGCGCGATGTCGTTCGTGACCGCCCTCGCGTGCGTGAGCTGGTTGCTGGTCATCGTGGGCATTGCCCTGAACGCGCGTCGGAATGTGGACGCGCTGGTGTTCCTGCTGCCGTGGCTGATCCTGCCGACCGTGCTGCTGCTCGCAGCTTCCCGCTACGCCACCCCCGTCTACACGTCGCACTACCTCACGTACTCGGTGCCCCCCTTGGCGATCCTCGCCGCCGCCGGCATCACCGCGCTCCTCCCTGTCGCTCGAGGCGCGATCAGCGGGGTGCTCGTGCTGGCGTTTCTGATCCCGGCGAGCCAAACGTGGTGGAGCATCCGGTACGCGCCGCCGACGACAACTGACTTCGCGTCGGCCGCTCGGAAGATCGATGACGGCCGTGCCCGAGAGGCAGAACCAGCCGGCCTGATCCTCGGCACGATGCGGAGGCCGGCGGACCAGCTCACCATCGGCTACCCGGATGCAACGGATGGCCTCGAGAACCTCTCGATCGCTGTCAGCGCCGATGACAAGCGGTACTTCTTCGCCCAACTCCGACCTGCAGTCGACGCGGCTCGAACAGCAAGCCAGCTCCGCACCGTCTGGTATGTGGGCGACAGCAGCTCCGAATACGACCAGGTGACCAGAACCCTCGCCGAAGAAGGTTTCACGAAGCACCACCGGGACTCGTTCCGACCTGGATCGACAGAGTTCGTCGTCAAGTACACACGCTGAGCCGCGGTGCCCGCTGCCTGAGTCGTGGTCGATAGAACCTGAGCGGTTCGACGGCTCTCACAAACCGATGGCGCCAGGACAACTCGGTAGCATCGAGCTATGACCAGCCGTGTTCCAGCCCTGGCGGAACGGACGGCGGAATCCCCCGTACGGACACGGCGACGCGTGCAGACATCGGGTGCTCTGCGCGTGGGTGTCCTCGCGATCGTCGCCGCGTGGGCGGTGTGGCAAGCCTTCTGGCGCCTGGGTGCAGCGAACGTCACTGCGGACGAGAAGCTCTACGCACAGGCCGGCGTTGCCTACCTGCATGGCGACTTCTCGTTGAACCGAGAGCACCCGCCGTTCGGCAAGTACCTGTTCGGGCTGGCTCAGCTCGTTGCCGGTGACGGTGTCTTCCAGGCGCGCATCGTCGTGGCACTGGCACTTCTTGCCGGCGGGGCAATCATCTTCGTCTGGCTGCGACGTGAGATCGGCTGGTGGGGTGCGCTCCTCGGCGCCGGCACCTGGTGGGTTGCCCCGCATTACGGCTTCGGGACTCGGATCGAGCGCTTCGCGATCCTGGACCCGCTGATGACGTTCTTCATGATCGCGGCGTTGGCGGCGGCATGGTGGTGGATCCGGTCAGATCGCTGGTGGTGGGCCGCAGCGTCCGGGGCGGTCATGGCGATGTCGGTGACGACCAAAGTCTCGACGGTAGTCGTGCTCCCAGCGTTCCTCGTCCTACCGATCCTGTTCCGTCGATGGCGAGCCCTCCTGGTCGGGGGTGCGATCTGGGCAGGGACGTTCACTGCTGTGTTCGTTGGGCTGTACCTGCCGATGGGGATCCGTAGCGCCATCACGTACATGCTCAAGTTCCAGGAGGGGCAACAGACCAACGGGCACCCGGTGCAAATCGCCGGAATGACGTACGCGCACTCACCGTGGTGGGGGAACCTCTGGTTCCTTGAGCAAGGCGCGACGTTGCCGGTGCTCGTGGTTCTCGCCATCGGCGTTCTCGCCGCAGCGCTGGTATACCCGGGCCGGCTTGTGGCGTTCCTTGGCCTGGCACTCGCGTGCCTAAGCGTCTTCTACCTGGGCGTCGCCAAAATCGCGCTGAGTACCTACTACTTCCCGTTCCTGCCGCTGCTCGTGCTGCTGTCCGCGATCGGATACGCGCAGCTCGCCCGCCGCTGGCGATGGACAGTCGCAGTCGGCGTCGCCGGGGCTCTCGTCACCGCGTTCATGGCCGTCGGCGTCTCATCGCAAGTTGCGCAGGAGCAGCCTCGAGGCATCGCGTTGATCGAGCGGCGTCTGGACGCGTGGGGCGTCAATCCGACGCATGTGCTCTTCCAGGCATACCCACCGTTCGGATACGGACCGTACTTCCCGGACGGCACGATGGACACACGCAAGGGCCCGTTCACCGCGATCGTCGTCGGTTCCGACCAGCGATTCCCCGTCCAGAGCAAGGTCACCGCGTTCCTCAAGCAGGAACGCGGAGAGCTCGACCACGCCACCGTCGACGGTTTCGAGGTCTGGGCGCCACGCGACGGAGTCATCGAAGACACCCCGCAGGGCATGCAGATTCACCACACACCGTGAACTGACCATCGGGCCATCCCCCACTTCCGACGCCCGCCGCGGGATCTGCCGAAGGTGGACGACGAGCATGCACCGCCCGTCGGGCCGGGACGCTGCGTTGAGGATCATCGCGACGCCTGGGACGCTCCCGGCGGGTGACGGTTCTCCGCAGGGCATTGCGGTCTGCCGCCAGCACAGCCCCGGACCGGTGCGCGAACGACGGTCGTCGACGAGGCTCAATGTGGAAGCGCAGGAGCCTTGTGAATCAGCATCGACCCACCGGAGGAAGCCACCGCCAACGACGGACGGTGACTGGAAGGCTTCGGCGTGCCGTCGGCGCCCTTGCCGTCACGGCCGCCACTGCCGGTGTTCTCCTCGCGCTGACGACTGCGCCGAGCCTCGGGCGGACACTTCCCCCGACCAGCGCACCCACCCCGACTGCACCCAGCCCAACTGCAACCAGGTCTCCGGCTGCACCGTCGCCCACCCCGACAGTTCCGCAGCATAAGCCGACGTTCTTCGAGGGGTTCGACACCCCGGCCGCGGCCGGCGGGCAGTTCGCGAGCACCTACGCGAACGCCTGGCAGCCCTACATCGAGGGCACGAGCGGGAAGTACTACTCGGGCAAGCTCATCAGCGCGCACGACGGCGTGATGGACGTCGACATGGACGGGGAGCACGGTGCTGCCGGCGTCTTCGGCCCGGCCGACAGCGCGTGGGCGGCCACCGGCGGCACCTACAGCATCCGCGCCAAGGTCGTCGGCGGCGACGGCAACGGCACCTCGATCATGCTGTGGCCGACGTCGAACATTCAGGCGGAAGGTGAACTGAACTTCCCCGAGGGCAACTTCGACGCTCACCCCGTCGTGTACCACCACTCGATGATCCCCGGACACGAGGCGACCTTCCAACGCATCGATACCGGCGTGACCTGGCGGAAGTGGCACACCTACACGATGGTGTGGAAGCCGGGGAAGTCCGTCAGCTACTACCTTGACGGCGAGCTGCTCGGCACGATCACGACGAACGTGCCGACCACCCCGCACCGCTACACCTTCCAGATCGGCAACGTCGGCGACCCGGGTCACGTCCTGATCGACTGGGTGTCCCGCGACGACGCAACTGATCTCCCGCCCGCACCGTAAACGTCTTCGCGACGGAACCGGCGAAGGAACCATCCGCTGTCGCAGATGCAGGCAAGACGCCTCATGCCGGGTCGCGCCGCTTGGGTAGCTTCTCGTCAGCGGAGCCCTGAACGCGGGTTCTCGGTCAGTGCGCGTTCACGAGTGCGCAGGGAACTTTCGCTCGCCACCGCTCGAGCAGCGGCAGGGCGGAGATCTGCATGCTCTTGGCCGGATCCGCCGCGCACGTCTGCTGCACGTTGTGCACCTGGGTGGACCAGACCGGACCACCTGCCCGCTTGGCAGGGGTGTCCGCGTTGAGAACACCGACCAGGAGCACCAGAACCACGAGGACGACTCCGGTGACGCGCCACACGATCGGGGAGCGGGCGATGAGGGCGTCGGCTGCGATCACGATCGCGGCGAGCAGGAACATCGATGCCGCGGCCGCGTATCGGAACGTGCCGGTCTCGGCCCACTCCTTGCTGGTGAAGCTGGTCCAGTTGGTGCCCTCGGTGCGATTCAGCAGCAGCGCTGCGCCCCATACCGCCACCGAGCCGATGGCAGTGGCCGCGATCAGCCACTTCTGCAGCAGTGGTGCACGAAGCAACGCAATCACAAGGAGCGCGGCGACGATGAGTCCCGGGACGACAACGACCCACCAGCCGACGCTCTGGATCGCGCCGCCGACCGCCGGTGCCGCGGCGTTCCCGCTCACACCGACGGGTTGCGCGAAGTAGCCGGCGATGACGTCGACGACCGACGTGATGCCGCCCGGGGTGGATCGGGGGTGCGTCAGCGTGACCACGACCTGCGCGGTGATACCGGCGACGGCCGTCACTGCGATAGGAATCACCCGCCGGTTGCGGATCTGCAGCAGCAGCAACGGCAGGAACAGTGCCGCTTGAATCTCGGTCGCGGTGACGAACCCAGCGGCGATAGCCAGCCCCGCGGCGGTCCACCACGACCGTGCCGGGTAGGCGAACAGCCATGGGGCAAGGAAGAGGAGGTACCAGTGCAGATTCGCGGTGTTCCCCGCGATTTCGATCGTCGCTGCCGGTACGAGTGCGGGCACGAAGGCGAGGACGACTTGCAGCGGCCAGCGGGACACGAACGGCCGCGAGAGCAGGAACACGAGCCCGCAGACCGCGCCGAGGACGCAGCAGGACAGGGCACTGACGACGATCGCGTACAGGTCGATCGGAGCGGCGCCGACCGCGATGTCGACGATGATCCGCGGAACGAGGTGCAGGTAGCCCTCATATGGATGCCAGAGCGCAGCGACAGGCCCAAGGGTGAGGCGGTCGTTGAGGAACTCGCCGGAATCCTCCGCCCAAGCAGTGCCACGGGCGGTCGGACCGAGTCGTTGCCACATCAGGAGCGCTGCCACGACAGCGATCACAGCCGCGCCAACAGCTTGTAAGAGAAGAACGCGACGAGCGGACGAAGACGTGGCAGCTGGCACGCACGGACAGTATCAGCGACGCAGACAGTCGCTGGTGCGCGCGGCGGCGAGGCCGGCTGAAACCACACTCACTCTCGTTTACGACCTCCGCGCCAGATTTGCTCGGGCAGGATCGCGCCAAGCAGGAGCACCAGGCCAACGATGATCACAAGGCTCGAGATTGCACGCGTCGATGCGCCGAACACGAGCGCCAACCCAGCGATGACGAGGGCCACCCCGATCGCGCCGGAGACCAGTCGGAACCACAGCTGCGTCACCACGGGATGAGCGTAACCGTGCCGGTCAGACGAACCGTACCGCCGACTGCACCCGCTTCCGCTCCCCTGGCAGCCGGGGCTCGTACTCCAAGAACAACTGCTGCTCGCCCGGGGTCAGGTGCCCAGCGGGACCATAGGTCAGCAGATGGACCAGCACAGGGCCAGCCGTATCGGGCTGCACGCTAGCGATCCAGCGGACCGAACCCACCGTAGGAACAAATGTCCACCCCGTCAGCTGGTCAAGCGCCATACGTGCACGCTACGCGAGCAGGGCTGCACGCCCGGTCAATGCTGGAGAGATCGCGTTGGCGAATCATCCCGCTCTGGAGCTGCCCTGCTCGAACGGTATAGCCGCTTACTTGCTTCCGGCGGCCGATCTTCAAACAGCACCCTCCCGGCGCTCTCCGCAGCCGCCTTGTTGCGGCTCATGATCGGTACTCTTGGCCGCCGATACACAGCCTTCTCCGCACCATATACGGGGCGGTTGCCAGCTGCTCCTGACGTCCAAGAGCCGTCCCACATCACCATCGTTGGCCGAGAGCCCATCCGTGTCAGAACGCGGTCCCGACCGCGGCGATGTCGTCGCTGCCGTGGCCCGCTGCGCTGGCGTCGGCGTAGACCCGGCCGAGCGCGTCGAGCAGCACGGTCGACACCCCGGACGTCCGCGCCGCGTCCGTGATGAGCTCGATGTCCTTCCGGAGCTCGTCTGGGGCGAACTGCGCGGTCGTCCTTCCGGAGTTTGCGGGTGTATCGCTACATCAGAACCACTTCTCGGCGCGGTGGTCGGCCTGGATGCGGCGGATGGTGTTCGACCGCGACCGGAGCACGAGCGAGTCGGTGTGGATGACGCCGCGCGAGCGGCGGACCCCGTCCACCAGGACACCGTCGGTGACGCCGGTCGCGACGAAGAACGTGTTGTCGCCCGTGACGAGGTCGTCCTGGTCGAGGACCTTGTCCAGGTCGTGGCCGGCGTCGATCGCCTTCTCGCGTTCCTCGTCGTCCTTCGGCTGGAGCTTGCCGAGGATCACGCCGCCGAGCGCCTTGATCGCGCACGCGGTGATGATGCCCTCCGGCGTGCCGCCGACACCGACGCACATGTCGATGTTCGAACCCGGCAGCGCCGCGGCGATCCCGCCGGCCACGTCGCCGTCGAGGAGCAGGCGGGTGCCCGCACCGGTGGCACGGATGGCGCGGATGAGCTCGTCGTGGCGGGGCCGGTCGAGGACGGCGACGACCATGTCCTCGAGGTCCTTGCCCTTCGCCGTCGCGAGCGCGCGGATGTTCTCGCCGATCGGCTTCTCAAGGTCGAGGACCCCACGCCCTTCGGGACCGGCGGCGATCTTGTCCATGTAGAACACCGCGGACGGGTCGTACATCGAGCCGCGGTCGGAGACGGCCATCACCGAGATCGCGTTCTGGCGGCCCGCGGCGGTGAGGGACGTGCCGTCGATCGGGTCGACCGCGATGTCGCAGGCGGGGCCGTGGCCGTTGCCGACGTGCTCGCCGTTGTAGAGCATCGGGGCGTTGTCCTTCTCGCCCTCGCCGATGACGACCACGCCGTCGAAGTTCACGGTGCCGAGGAACTTGCGCATCGCGTCCACGGCCGCGCCGTCGGCGAGGTTCTTCTCGCCCCGTCCGACCCACGGCTGCGCCCGGATCGCCGCGGCCTCGGTCGCGCGCACGAGCTCGAGCGCCAGGTTGCGGTCCGGCTCGCGAAATAAGGACCCGGTGGTGCGCGGCGGCAACAACGCTGCGCCGTTGCCTGGAGCCCCGGCTGCCGTCCGCCGAGCGAAGTCGCTCCAGCTCATGGCCCGCGCGGTCATCGCGTCAGCTCCGGAGCCGATGACTGCGTCACCCGAGCGCTGCGAGGGAACGTGGGAAGACCGGGACCGGCCATGCTCTCGAGTACCCGGACGACTTGTCGGCTGTAGCCGTACTCGTTGTCGTACCAGACGTAGACGACGACGCGTTCGGTTCCGTTGGCGATGGTTGCCAGTCCGTCGACCACCCCTGCCTTGCGTGCCCCGAGTTGATCGCTCGAGACGATCTCCGGGGACTCGACGTAGTCGACCTGACGGCGGAGGTCTGATCGCAGCGAGATGTCGCGGAGGTACTCGTTGAGGGCTGCTCTGCTGACGGGCTCAGCGAGCTCCAGCGCGAGCACGGCGAGGGACACGTCCGGAGTGGGCACGCGGATCGCATTGCCCGTCAGCTTGCCGGCGAGGGCCGGGTACGCGGTGGCGACGGCACGCGCCGCACCCGTCTCAGCGATGACCATGTTGACGGCCGCGGAGCGTCCTCGGCGATCTGCTCTGTGGAAGTTGTCCGTCAGATTCTGATCGTTGGTGAACGAGTGAACCGTTTCGATGTGACCGTGACGGATGCCGAACCGACGGTCGATCGCGGCGAGGACCGGTGTGACCGCGTTGGTGGTGCAGGAAGCCGCGGCGACGATGCGCTGTTGGTCGATCTCGCGGTCGTTGACTCCGTGCACGATGTTCGGCACATCGCCCTTGCCGGGCGCGGTGAGCAGGACCTTCGCGACGCCCCGCGCCGACAGGTGGGACTCCAGGCCGATCCGATCACGACGGGCACCGGTGTTGTCGACCAGGATCGCGTCGCGGATACCGTACGCGGTGTAGTCGATCGCAGCCGGGTCGTCCGCGGAGATGACGGAGATGACGGTTCCGTTCGCCGTGATCGTCTGCGCGGTCTCGTCGACGGTGATGGTCCCTTCGAAGGGTCCGTGGATCGAGTCCCGCCGCAGCAGACTGGCACGTTTGATGAGGTCCTCCGATCCACGGGACCGGACGACCACAGCGCGGAGTCGAAGACCGTACGCGCCGCCTGCGCGGGAGAGCAGGATGCGAGCGACGAGGCGGCCGATCCGACCGAACCCGTACAGCACCACGTCGACGGGCGGCTGGCTTCGGCCGCTGGTTCCCATGATCGGCTCGAGGTGGTCACGGAGCGCTTCGAGGAGGTCATCGTTGGCGCTGCCGCTGACCTGCTCCTGAAGTTCGGCGACGTCGATGATGCTGGGGCCGAGGTCGAGCGTGGTGAGAGCTTGCAGGATCGGGAGGACAGCGTGCGGGTCCAGCTCGACCCCGTCGAGGTGTCGCGCGTATCGGTGCAGTTTCAGCAGGGCGCTCGTGGATTGGTTGACGAGGCGTCGTCCGTGGATCGTCGTGACGACGTTCCGGCGGCGGTAGAGCGAATCGATCAGCGGGACCATCGCGGCCGTAGCTGTCTCGCGCTCGACCCACTCGTCGAACGAATGGTCAGGGGTCGTGGTGATCATGCTGCGGCGCCTCCTGCGGCTACGAGGTTCGCGATGTGCGCGGTCATGTCCGGGTCGGCTCCGATGACGACGCGGCCGGGGCCGTCGAAGGCAACCCACGCTTGAGCGGGTGGCCGTGTCGTCTGCGTCCGTTCTGTTCCCTTGGTGTGGACCGGAAGTCCGATGGTGTGCAGGTGCGCCGCCCACTCGGTTTGTGGACCGATCTCGTCCAGGGGCTCCTGTCCCGTCTCGAGCTCGGCGCGGAGCGCTCGGACGACCACGGGTGAATCGGTGATGAGGACACCGATGGAGCTGTCTGTTTTGTCCGCCGCCGCCGTTCGGTAGGGAACGACGAACATGGTGCGGCCTCGCATGCTCTCGGCCAGTGCCTCCCGTGCAGCGGTGGCGGGTAGGGGGGTTGCTGCTGTCAGGGACGGCAGCGGCGGCTCGTCCGATGGCTCGGGGTCCCACGTTGCATCGAGCACCCACTCCACCGTGTCCGGCCGGGTACGCAGCGCCGTCCTGATGACCCACTCCTGGAGCGGCCGGTTTGCGACCTCGTGGAGCCGAGCTCCTTCCGGGACCTCTGGGATGTTCGGCAGGGGAAGCGGTGGATGTAGGTGGCGGTGGTGCTGCACTGTCGGGTCCTTTTCTCGTGAGGCGGCTGAGGCTGGGGCTGCGCTGGCGGTTCCTCCAGCGGTCGCATGGGGGTGAGCGGCGGAACCGAGCCATCGGTCCGTGGCGAGAGCGGCCGCGGAGGCGACGTGAAGGGCCGCTCGCGTGAATCCGTCCTCGACCGATTCCGCGACTTCTCTGACCTCTCCCACGGCGTGGATGCCGAGCCCGGCGAGCGTGGTGGGTGGGACCTCGATGCGTCCGGCCACGGCGAGTACCGGAGTGCCCACGGCCCGTGCGCGGGCGGCGATTGCGATGGGTGCTTTGCCCTGCAGGGACTGGTCGTCGAACGAGCCCTCGCCGATGATGACGAGGTCCGCCGTATGGAGTTCGTTCTCGAAGTCCGTGAGTTCGGCGATGAGCGAGAACCCGGGTTCGATCCGTGCTCCTGCCGCGGCGATGAACGCCGCGGGGAACCCGCCGGCGGCGCCGCTGCCGGTGATGTCGCTGACGGAGGACGAGGTCGTTGCTTCGAGGAGTCCACCCCAGGTGACGAGTGCAGCTTCGAGGTCCTGGACGTCGTTCTTCGAGGCGCCCTTCTGCGGGCCGTACACGGAGGCTGCTCCTCGAGGGCCGGTCAGGGTGTTGTCGACGTCGCACGCGATTCGGAGGCGCACGTCCGCGAGCCGGGCGTCCAGACCGCGCAGATCGAGCCGACTGGCGTGCCGCAGTGCGACGCCGCCGGCGGTGATCTCTCGTCCGTCCGCTTTCAGAATCCGCGCGCCGAGAGCCCGTAACGCCCCGCTGCCGCCGTCGGTGGTCGCGGATCCCCCGACGCCGATGATGATTTCGTCGGCACCCGCATCGAGCGCCGCGAGGATGAGCTCGCCGGTACCGAACGTGTCGGAGTTCCGCGCGGTCGCCGAAGTCGGCGTCACGTGGCGGAGACCGCTCGCCTCCGCCAGCTCGATCACCGCGGTTCGGCCGTCGAGCGCCCACGTGGCCCGGACGGGGCGGCCGAGCGGGTCTCGGACGGTGCTGCTGCGGGGTTCCGCTCCGGCGGCAACCGCGACGGCGACGGTCCCTTCGCCTCCGTCGGCGACGGCGAGGAATGTAATCCTCGCGTGCGGCAGGCGACGTCGGATCCCGGCTGCGATCGCAGCACCGGCTTCCTCGCTTGTGAGCGAACCCTTGAACTTGTCCGGAGCGACCAGGACGTGGGGACGCGCGGTGCTCATCGGCGGACAGGGGTCTGCTTGAAGGATGCGCTGGTGCCTCCTGCCAGGACGGCCGGATCGTTGATGGCGTCCTCGGGCACGTTGAGGGATCGGTCGGCGGGCTCCGGGATGGCAAAGGTCGTGGCGACGGTGATCGCGGACAGGAGGGCGAGGTAGCCGCCGAGCGGGATCCACGCAATGCTCCCCGCACCAGCGACCGATGACCCGCCCTGGATTGAGGTGCACCACGCGATGATGCCGGCCCCGACGAGTGGAGCGATGCCGCCTGCGAGGACCGCGGAAACCTCGCGGGAGACGGCTACGCCGAGGTACCGCTGGCGCGAACCGAAGAGTTCGCACATGAAAGCGCTCTGCGCGCCGAACATGCCCCATGAGCCGATGCCGAGAGCGAGCGTGACCGCGACGATGATCAGCACGGTGTTGCCGGTGCTGAGCAGGTACCACAACGGGAACGCAGCGATCAGTTCGAAGATCGCGAATGCTCGGTACACCCGGACGCGACCGTACCGGTCCGAGAGTCGTCCGGCGATCGGAACGACGACAGCGCCGAGGGATGCGGCGAAGACCAGCGAGAGGGCACCGATCGGACCTGTGACACCGATGGCTTGGCTGGTGACGTACGCGACCGCGAGCGCTTGGAAGATCGAGGACGAGCCGTTCTCCGCCATCCGGATACCGATGGCGCGGAGGATGGTGCGCCACGAGTTGTGCACCAACCCGCGGAAGGGAGCACGGGCGATCTGGTCCTCGACCTCGAGCTTGACGAACGTGGGCGACTCCTTCAGCTTGAGCCGGATAAAGATCGCGGCCACCAGGAGGAGCGCGCTGAAGAGGAAGGGCAGGCGCCACAGCCAGGTCTCGGTGATCGGGACCGTCTGGTTGGTCTCGAGGAGGACGAAGTAGACCAACGCGGCGGCGACGGTTCCGATCTGGATGCTCATGAAGGGCAGCGAGGACCAGAAGCCACGCTCGCCGCGCGGGGCCGATTCGGCCATCAGGATCGACGCCCCGGACATCTCCGCTCCGGCGCCGAACCCCTGGAGGACGCGGAGCACGACGAGGAGGATCGGGGCGACGAGTCCCGCGCCGCCCCACCAGTCGCCGGGGTGGTCGACGTAGGTCGGGAGGAACCCGATCAAGGTGCTAGAGCCGCCCATCAGGAGGATGGTGACGACGAGCACCGTGCGTCGCCCGATCTTGTCGCCGAGGCGGCCGAAGACGATCCCGCCGATCGGTCGGGCGGCGAACCCGACGAAGTAGGTGGCGAAGCTCAGGATCAGGCCCGTGGCGGCGTCGACGGTCGGGAAGAACAGCGGCGTGAACACCAGCGCTGACGCCAGACTGTAGAGCGCGAAGTCGTAGTACTCGAGAGCGGATCCGATACTGCTGCCGAACGCAGCGCGCCGGAGGTCTTGTCGGGTGATGACGGGCAGCCCCGTGGTCTGCGCCGGAACGTCGTTGTTCGTGGACATCGTCTGCCTTCTCTGATTCGGGTTGGTCACGCCTCGGACGGTGAGGACGTGGGGTGGGAGAACTGAGGGGTC
The DNA here is from genome assembly GCF_048755855.1 of Curtobacterium sp. L1-20. GTDB lineage: Bacteria > Actinomycetota > Actinomycetes > Actinomycetales > Microbacteriaceae > Curtobacterium. Next base: position 44,413 of record NZ_CP151472.1, read on the forward strand.
CGCTTCTCCAAGAACGCGGTGACGCCTTCCCGGAAGTCGGGGGCGTTGGCGGTGAAGCCGCTGGCGAGTGCTTCGAGGACGGCAGCGTCCGCGCCGTTCGCCGCAAGGCGCAGCAGCTGCTTGCTGGTCTGCTGGGCGAGGGCGGCGCCGCCGAGGAGGTCGTCGGTGATCTCAGCCACGGCTGTGTCGAGGGACACGGTCGGATGGCTGCTGGTGACGAGCCCCCACTCGTGCGCGGTGCGTGCGTCGATCCGTCGCCGTGCCAGCACCAGTTCGCACGCGTGGGCGTAGCCCACCAGAGCGGTGAGGCGCGCGGTACCGCCCCAGCCGGGGATCGTGCCGATCCCGTTCTCGGGCAGACCGAACCGCGCATCATCTGACGCGATTCGGAAGTCGCACGCCAACGCGAGCTCCAGTCCGCCTCCGACAGCGATGCCGTCGATCACCGCCACGGTCGGTTGGTGCAGCTCGGACAGCTCGCGGAAGACCCGGTGTCCTTCAGCGATCCAGTGCCGCCACATGTCCTCGGCCGCATAGGTCGAGAACTGCCCGATGTCGGCGCCGACCGAGAAGGCACGATTCCCGGCGGTCCTGATGACCACGACGCGAGCCGGTGAGTCTCGGAGACGTGCGAGGATCGCGGCCAGCTCGCCGACCATTTCGAAGGTGATCGCGTTGAGCTTGCTGGGCCGGTCGATCAGCACGGTGGCGACGCCACGTCCGTCAACCTCGCAGGACACGGTCCCGTCTCGAACGTCGCTCTCGGTCATCGGCCTGCTCCTTCCAGGAGACCGGCAACCGGACCCTTCGTGCTGCTCGTCAAGCGAGGGTGGGCGTCCGCTGGCCGGAGGTCGAGGCCGACCGGTTCGGGGCGGTAGAGGGCGGTCGGCATCTCCACGAGATCGTCCGCGACCAGGAGCGGGAACGGACTCCTGTCCAGCACATCGCGTCGGAGGTCGACGCCGGGGGCGAGCTCGGTGACGGTCAGACCGTCGGGAAGGAGGCGGAGCACGCAACGCTCCGTCACGTAGGTGACGCGCTGCCCTGTCTCGACGGCCCGGCGCCCGGAGAAGGTCACCTGCTGCACTTCACGGACGAGCTTCTGGTGTTGGCCGTCGGTCCGGATGTCCAGGCGGCCGTCCCGTACATCGATGTCCCGGCGCCCGGCGGTGAACGAACCCACGAAGACGATCTCGCGTGCCGAGGAGGTGATGTCAGCGAAACCGCCGACGCCGGCAGTGACGTGTCGACGGCCGGGCAGGTAGTGCACGTTGACACTTCCGGATTGGTCGATCTCGAGGAACGACAGGAACGTACGGCTGAACCCGCCCCCCTGCAGCAGCGTGAACTGATCCGGGCTCTGCATGATCGCCTCGGGGTTCTGAGCGACGCCGAAGACGAAGTCCAGCAGGGGGATCCCGCCGACGGCACCCTGCTCGATGACCCAGTGGGCGGCCGACGGGAGCCCCTCCTCCACGAGGATGTGGGGCACGAGGGCGGAGACGCCGAACCCGAGGTTTACGGTCTCGCCGGCGCGGACTTCCATCGCAGCCCGACGCGCCATCGCTTTCTCGAGGGAGAATGGCACCGCTGGAAGGCCGCTCAGGGGTTTGCGGAGCTGCCCGGCGATCGCGGGGTCGTAGACGGTGTTCGTCGTCTGCATCTGATCCGGAACGACCACGACCACGTCGACGAGGATCCCCGGCACGCGCACCAGCTGCGGGTGTATCGATCCACTAGATGCCAGCTGTTTAACTTGAGCGATCACGAGTCCGCCGGTGTTGTGCGCGGCGTAGGCAAGATCGAGGGCGCCGAGGGGGGACGCTTCCTCCTCGAAGGACAGGTTGCCGTCCTCATCGGCCGTGGTCGCCCGGATGATCGCGACGTCGGGCGCGATCGCCCGGAACCGGAGCCATTCTTCGCCGTCCTCGATGACGTGTTCGACGAAGTCCGGCGCCGTCTGGTCGTTCATCCGGCCACCCTGGCGCCGGGGGTCGATGAAGGTGTCGAGGCCGACCTTGGTGAGCACTGCCGGCTGCCGTGCCGCCGCCGCCCGGTGCATCTGGTAGAGCACGCCGGAGGGCAGGTTGAACGCCTCGATGCTGCCGCCCTCGACGCGCTGCCATATCTCCGGCGGAGTCGCGCTGGACGGACCCGACGGGAGGGATCCGGCGATGATCTTGGCGAGGAGGCCGTCGGCGGCGATGTGGTCGACCCCGCGGATTCCGGACGTGTCACCGGCGGCGATCGGGTGCACGGAGGTCAGCCGCCGCGGTGAGCCCGTGGAACGGAAGCGCGCGCCGATGGCGGCGAGGACGGCATCGGGGCACCCCAATCCCGAGGACGAGCTGACGGAGATGACGTCTTCGTCCTCAATGAGGTCGGCGGCTTCGGCTGGGGTCAGTACGGGCTTGGCAGGCATGTCGTCTCTCCTGGAGGTGTCGGTCGCGGGCAGGTCAGCGGCCGTGGCGCCAGGACACGGTCGAGGCGCGGATGCGCAGTTTGGGTTCGATCAGCACGTGTTCGACGTCCGGGCCGCCGGCCGGCGTCCCCGCGATCCGGTCGAGGAGCAGGGACGCGCACCGCTGTCCGATGGTGCTCGGGAACGTCGCCACCGTGGTCAGGGGCGGAATCATCCGGTCGGAACCGGGGATGTCGTCGAACGCGGCTACGGCGATGTCCTCGCCGGGGCGGAGGCCGCGGGAGTGCAGTTCGGCGTAGGTACCCGCGGCGACGACGTCGCTGTAGGCGACGATGGCGTCGGGCAGGTCCCCGCCGTCCAGTAGGGCGGCCGTTGCCGCTGAACCGCCCGCCACGTTCGTGAGACTGGCGATCCGCTCGGACGGTTCGATGCGCACGGCAGTGCCGGCGATGCCGGTCCGGAATCCTTCGAGTCGTTCCATCCCGGCGGACGTCGCGCGGGGTCCTCCGACGAGCGCGACGGTCCGGGCGCCGATGGCGGCGATGTGACGTCCGAGGAGTTCGCCCGCTCGCCGGTTGTCCGCGCCGACGTAGTCGTGGTCGACACCAAAGTGTCGAGCGAAGAACACGCATGGGATGTGCGCGGCGGCACCGAGCAGGTCGTTGATCTGTTCCGCGGTCGTCTCTGCGGCCGGGAGGACTACGAGGCCGTCGACCCCGCGCTCGAGGAGTCTGCTGAGCTGCGCTTGCTGGTGGGTGACGTCGTCCCTGCTGTAGCACACGAGCAGCGTGTAGCCAGCTTCGTAGACGGCCTCTTCGAGCGCCATCACGAGCTCACCGAAGTACTGGTTGCGGACTTCAGTGACCAGGAGACCGACCGTCATTGAACGCTGGTTGCGGAGTTGCGCAGCCTGCCGGTTGTAGACGTAGCCCAGCTCTGACATCGCCGCGCGGACCCGGTCCTTGGTGGACTTCGGGATCGTCGGGCTGTCGTTCACCACGAGAGAAGCAGTGCTCCGACTCACGCCAGCTCGACGACTGACGTCTGCGAGAGTGACTCTGGCCACGGTGCCTCCTCGATCTTCACTGATCTCTAAGAGAAGACCGTATGCGTTACTGGATCGATCCACAAGCCTCTTTTTGGAGAGTCAGCCCACGGAGGGGCCGGTCGATCCGCGAAGCAGGAGGTCCGCTTCGAGCATCACAGGCTCGAGGGGGACGTCGTGCCGCAGCTGCTGCTCCATGAGGGACCACGCGCGTTCGCCGAGCTCAACGGTCGGTGAGTTGACCGTCGTCAACGCTGGCGTCAAGAAGCGGGCGATCGGGATGTCGTCGAACCCGGTGATGGAGAGTTGCCCTGGGACCGACACCCCACGATCCCGGAGCTGACCGATGAGCGCTATTGCTGACAGGTCGTTGAAGCAGGCCACGGCGGTGACATCCGCCGCAAGGAGGCGCTCCACGATCTGGTCGTCGACGTCGAGCGTCCCGGACCCCTCGAGCCGCGTCACAATCATGCCGAACTCGGCTGCCGCTTGGAAACCGCGCCAACGTTCCTGGTCCTGCCAAGCGTCGGACTGGCCGCCGAGGTACGCGATCCGGCGGTGGCCGAGTTCGAGGAGGTGAGCCGCGATGCGCATCGCAGCACGCGCGTTGTCGACGGCGACCGTCGCGGCAGTGGAGGAGGGCTCGACCCGGTTCACCAGTACGAGGCGGACCTGCTCGTCGGCGAGTTGCCGGAGGTGGCCAGCAGCCATACGCGGCGAGAGGAGGAAGATGCCTGCCACTTGGCTACGCAGGTCGCCGACAACCCGCCACTCTGCTTCCGGATCGCCTCCGGAATCTGCGACGAGGAGCCGGAAGCCGGCGGCCGTCGCGCCCGAGTTCAACTGGTCCACAATTTCGTAGAAGTACGGGTTGGTCAGGCTCGGTACGACCACCGCCAGGTGGGCGAGGGTGCCGGACGAGAGCGCGCGCGCGGCCGGGTTCGGACGGTATCCGAGCGCTGCGACAGACGCCACGACGCGATCGGCGATGTCCCGGCGAACGGGACGAGTGCCCGCGAGGACACGGGAGACCGTTGCGGTCGAGACCCCGGCGTGGCCTGCGACGTCCCGGATGGTGACTGCATCGCGGCCGTGTCGGCGCGCTCTCTCGGACATCGCGTCGACACTACAGGGCGAGCAGGCCCTGTACCGCACGCTCCGCCGCGACGGCAGGTGGCTGCGCCCACCAACGATCTGACAGGACCTCGACCTCAACGAGCCCTTGGTAGCCGACCGCCGACGCAGTGTGCAGGATCGCCGGGAGGTCGATGATGCCCTCCCCTGGCATCCCGCGGCTCGACAGCTGGTGTCGAATCGGAACGACCCAGTCAGAGACCTGCACGCTCCGGAGTCGTTCCCCGCCTGCCCGGTGCATCTCCCGAAACACGTTCACGTCCCAGAACACGTGGTAGGCGTCGAGGGCGATGCCGACGTCGGCATCTGCATCCAATTCGTCGATGAGGTCGTTGGCTTCCTGCAGCGTCGTCACGGCGGAACGGTCAGCGATCATCATCGGATGCATGGGTTCGATCGCGAGCGGCACTCCCGCCGCTGCTGCAATGGGAGCGAGTTCGGCGATGCCGTCGGCGATCTGTGCGCGGGCGTCCGCGAGCCCGCGCGTTCCCTGTCCGCCACACACCAGGACGAGGCATTCGGCGCCGAGGGTGCGCGCCTCGTCGATCGCACGTCGGTTGTCGTCCCAGGCCGTGCTGCGTCCGGCTTCGTCGGTGTGGACGAACATGCCCGCGCGGCACACGCTACTGACGCGGAGTCCGGCTGCGGCGATGCATCTGGCGGCTTCGCTGGCGCCGTGGGGGGTGTAGACGTCGCGCCAGAGGCCGACTCCGCCGAACCCGTGCTGCGTTGCGATACTGAGCAGTTCTGGCAGGCGTGCCGAGCGGACGGTGATCGAGTTGAGGCTGGCGTGCTGGAGGTCCATCAGCCGATCCCGTGGACGGCGAAGAACGCGTTCGCACGTGCTGCAGCGGCGTCCGGGTCGGTGAACAGACCGAGCGTGCCGGCCTCGCGGACCACCTGCGCGAGGTGCAGCAGGTCTCGTCCTGACTCCATGCCGCCGAGCATGCGGAAGTGCTCCTGCAGTCCGGACAGGTAGGCCAACCAGACAACGCCGACCTTGTAGAACGGTGTGGGAGGCTCGAACACCAGCCGGCTGAGCCGTTGGGTCGGTTCCAGTACCGAACGGAAGCCGGCCTCGTCGCCGGCGTCGAGGTGGGCGAGAGCGGCTGACGCGTGGGGGGCAACGGCGGCGAAGGCGCCGAGGAGCGCGTGACTGTGCCGCACGCCGTCTCCCGCGATCATGTCCACGTAGTTGTAGTCGTCTCCGGTGAAGAGTGCGACGTCAGCGGGGAGACGGTCGCGCAGTTCGAGCTCCCACCGGGCGTCGAGGAGGGAGATCTTGATCCCGGTCACCTTGCCCGGGTTGCTGGTGATGAGTTCGATGACCGTTCCGAGCGCTTCGGCGATGTGCGTGCTCCCCCAGTACCCGCGCAGCGCTGGATCGAACACCTCGCCGAGCCAGTGCAGGATCACTGGCCGACTCGCCGCTGCTAGGACACGCCCGTAGACGTCGAGGTAGTCCTTCGCGCTGGTCGCGGTCCGGACGAGGTGGCGACTCGCCATGATGACGGCGGTACCCCCGCCGGTCTCGACGGTCTCCAGCTGCCGGATGTACGCGTCGGCGATGGCGCCGGGAGCGGCGACAGCGTCGGGCAGGGCGTCGGTCGCGATTCCCACGACGACGCCCGCTCCACCGCGAGGGTCTTCGGCAAGGGTCCGCTGCGCGAGCACCATCGCGTCAGCTGCGGACAGGCCCATGCCGCGCTGCGCGGTGTCCATCGACTCGGCGACACCGAGTCCGAGACCCCACAGTCGACGTCGGATGCCCATGGTGGCTTCCCAGTCGATGTGCTCGGACCGGATCGGCTGCGCGGCCCTCAGCGGGTCAGCGACGACGTGCGCCGCGGCGAACGCCCGGCGGGAGCGCGGCGGCGTGGAGACAGTGCGCAACGGCGCGGGCGAGCGGAAACTGAACGACTCGACGCCCCCGGACGGTGTTGGCAGATTGATCGTGGTCATACCGAGATTGTGGTAACCGCTTACCAAATCCGCAAGTAGGTGCTTCAATATGAGGACTTCACTCGGCAATCGGTTACCAAAGGAGCAGGCCACCGTGACTCTTGCAGGAAAGACCGTCATGGTCACAGGCGCCGCGGGCGGGATCGGCGGTGCGATCGCTGATGCTTTTAGGAGGGCGGGGGCACGGTTAATCCTCGTTGACGTCGTGGCCCCCTCGACGACGATCTCGGGCGACCGCTGGGTGGAAGGCGACCTGCGGTCGCCCGATGTCGTTCGTGCGGCCGTCGCTGCCGCGACGGAGGGGACCGGCCGCCTCGATGTCCTGGTGAACGCGGCCGGGGTGCAGGTCCGCAAGCCTTCCGTCGATCTGACGGAGGACGATTGGCAGCGTCTGGTCAGCATCAACGTCTCGGCTGCGTACGCGCTGTCGCGCGCCGCGGCGCAGCCCCTGGCCCGGACCAAGGGATCCATCGTGAACATCTCATCGAGCGCCGCCCTCGTAGCGCAGCCCGGGATCGTGCCTTACGGTGCGACGAAGGCCGCCCTGACGCAACTCAGCAAGGGGATGGCTGTCGAGCTCGGGCCGGAGGGAATTCGCGTCAACGCCGTCGCTCCAGGGCAGATCCGCACCCCGATGACCGCCGACAAGCTGTCGGACCGCGACGTCGAAGCGAACCTGTTGTCCCGGATCCCGCTGCGTCGCATCGGAACCGCCGCGGAGGTCGCGGACGTCGTCCTGTTCCTCGCCTCCGAACAAGCACGCTACGTGACGGGAACCCTCATACCGATTGACGGCGGCTACGCCGCGAACTAGTTAGGGAGCGGTCCGGCAGCTATGCGGCACTGGCAGGCGCGCATTGTGCGGGAGAGAATAGGCCTGGAGAAGGGAGCGCCCGATGGAAGCACGCGTGCTGTACCAAGACATCAAGCCCTACGCCGTCCCCGCATCCCTTGGCGCCCTCCATGGCCCCGCCAGCGGCGTGCTGACGCTTCCGCTGGACGTCTACTGGGGCCCTGACCCGGACGCGGACCTCGACACGCTGTCGGGTGTGACGAAGGCGTACCAGGCGATCCTCCGCGAGGGGGCATCGGAGGTGCAGGAGGCGCTGCTGAACCGCGACGTCCTGTTGCGGGCCTGGGATGAGCTGCTCCTCCCCGTTCGCGTGCGGTCACTCTGGGAGTCCCGGTTCCCGGAGCTCACCGCGTGAGCGACGACCGCGATCTCCAGTTCGAGGTAGCGCAGAGGATCCTCCGCGGCGCCGGTCAGCACGGCTTCGTGCTCGCCGGGTCGGGAGCGATCCGTGAACACGGCATCGTTGACCGACTCACCCGCGACGTCGATCTGTTCACCAACCGCTACGACGCGGCCGAGTTTGACCGCGCCGTCACCGAGGCCAGCACCGTCCTTGAGGGCGCCGCTACGTGGTGGAAGAGCGTCGACGGGCGGAGTACTTCGCGCACCTGAACGTCACCGCGGCGGATGGCCGCCAGGTCGACGTCGACTTCGCCTACGACTGGCGCGGCGCGGAACCGGCTCGGCTGCAGGTGGGCCCGGTGCTGTCGGTGGATGACGCCGTGGCGTCGAAGACCAACGCTGTGTACACGCGCCTCGAGGCGCGTGACTTCATCGACCTCGACGCGATCCGGTCCTCCGGCCGGTACACCGACGAGGACTTGCTGCGGCTCGTCGCGGACCGGGACGACGGATTCGACCGGGCGATGTTCGCCCAGCAGCTGCAGCAGGTCGACCGGATCCGCGATGACCGGTTCGCCGCGTACGGCCTCGACAGCGACGCCGCGGCCGCTATGCGGGCACGCACTACCCGGTGGGCGGCGGAGCTTGCCGAGGGTGGCGAGCCGGCAGCGCCGACGTCGCTGCCAGCCGCAACGCGGAAGACGACGCTCGCTGCGATCCGTGGCCACCGTGAGCCCGAGGTGCAGGCACGCCGGGACTCGTGGGAGCAGGCCCACGGACGACCGATGCGGTCCGGCACCGGGTCGTCGACGCCGGCACGTGATCTGCCCCCGTCGCCACCCCCAAGTCGTGAAGTCGACCGGGACCGCTGACACATGAGGACGGGCCCACGCATCTGCGTGGGCCCGTCCTGATGGTGCGGCTACTGTGCCGGCGGTCTCGCCGGCGTGATCGCGTTGACCTCGTGGCGGTCACCGTCGTAGAGGTGGCCGCGCTGCATACTGCAGTCCCGGAACGGTCCGGTCGCCGCGTCGAACAGCACGGCACGGTGCGGGTCCCAGTGTCGAATCCACCAGTCCGAGAGCGCGGCCATGTTCCCGTTTTCGTCCTCCTGCTCGGCTTCGGCGGCGATGTGCGCGGTCCACAGCGCCTGCAGCCGGTCGACGACCTCGGGGTGCTTCCACCACTCCGGGCACCAGGTTGCCCGCTGTGCTGACCCGGTGACTTCCACTCGGGCGAATCGTTCCTGCACCCAGTCGTAGAACATCGACTGGAACGGGTTCCCGCCCTCTGCCGGCGTTCCGGTGTCGTCGTCGTCCGCCCCGTCGACGTGGACTGCCTCGATCTCAGACATTCAGAGCCTTCTTCCCAGTGTTGATGCGGCGGCGGAGCCGGAGGTTCCGGAACCACGGCGTCGTCCGAATCAGGATCGGGTCGACGCCGCTGGCGAAGACCACCGCGCGCCACTTCCGCAGCGATCCCAGGGCCTCAGCGAGGATCGGACGGAACCGGGTGGCGCCGGTGGTGCTGTCGATGACTTCTTCGTAGTCACCGATCAGCGCGGATAGCTCCTGAAGGCGCGGCTGGTCGGCCACTCCCGCCCCCGAACACTCGCATCGGGGCGGCGGACCAGATCGCTTCCCACCCTTCCTTCCTGTTCGCGGCGATCGGTTGCGCTGGGGACTGGAAGTACGCGTTCAGTACGATTCCGAGGGAGCCGTAGTACGAGTACACCTCCGGCAGTACCGGCCACTTCACGACGTTCGCGCACTCGTCGAGTTCGACCACGAGCGGTACCCGCAGGCACCCACCGTTGGCGTGGGCCTGCTCCTTGGCGGCCTTGCAGACCGCCCGGACGAGCGCGGTCACGAATGCGGCCCGCCCTACTTCGACAGCAGCACCAGCGTTTACTTTATCCGTACACTTTTCATGCTGCGGATAGAGCCTCGCCGCGCGAGAGGAAGTGGGCGATCGAGCCGTGAAACAAGGCGGGGTCGCGGTTGAGTTCCATGCCGTGGGGGCAGGGCGGGATTTCGACGAGGGTCGCCTCAGCGCCTGGCGTGGCGGCGAAGCGCTTGGACACGTCGATGGGGACGTCGCGGTCGCCTGAGCTGTGGATCAGGAGCGTCGGCAGTCCTGCGGGTGCGCTGGGGCGCATCCAGCGCATAGGGATCGCTTTCCGGAGGCCCGGGACGCGAGCGAGGCCCGGGATGGTGAGGCTTAGAGCTCCCAGCGTCCCCAGGAACGCCGGGAACCCGGCTTTGACCGCACCCGCACGCAGGGCGGCGAACCAATCGAGGGCCGGGCAAATTAGGACCATCGCGTCGATCCGACGGCGGAGGCTCGAGCGCGCGGCCGCGTGCAGGGCGATCGTTGCGCCCATCGACCATCCGACGAGCACCAGGCGTTCTGCTCCGTGGTCGACGGCGTAGTGCATGGCTGCGTCGAGGTCGTGCCACTCGTCTGTGCCGAACGTCGCTGGTAGGCCGCGTCCGTCCTCGAGGTCTCCGCGGTACCCGATGACTAGGGAACTCATTCCGGCCGAGAGGGTGTCCGGTACAGCGCGGAGGATGGCCTGTCGGCCAGAGTGGATGCCGTGTACGTGGATGGCCCAGGTGGTGGCGCCGGCTATCGGGAAGTACCACGCGCGTCGGACGTCTCCATCTGCGGCGATCGACACCTCTTCGAAGTCAGACGAGACGGATCCTGGCGTGTCGAGGAGGTACCCGCTCCACGTCAGGTCGTCTCCCGGAACAGGGGCGCCTGCGGGGCTGCCCAGGATCTTCCGCCGCACGTGGCTGCCGTCGTCACTGAGAACGTCCCCGACGAGGATGCTGCGTTGCCCGCCGTCGAAATAGACGCGGTAAACACCGGGGCACCGTGTCTGCTCGTCCGATCGGACGGTGAGGCTGGTGGCGTCGACATCGACGGCGGTGACAGTCCGCTTCGGGCGCGGATGAATGGCCTTCTTCGCGACCACCGCACCTGCTGCGGTGGCGGCCGCGACGACCGCCAGGGCGGCCGCCCCTGCTGCGATACCGACTACGCCCATGCGGGGACTCCCTGTGCTAGCCGTTCTTCCACGCGCTGGAGGAAGCGCTGCTCACGCTCGCTGAGTTCCAGGCGCCCGGCCACGACTTGGTCGCGGAGCTCGATGTACCGCTGCGCGGTGGCAACCTCAGCGTTGCGCGCAAGGCGCACCGGAGGCCGTCCCTCGCTTCGATCGCGTGCCGAGATGAAGTACAGGCGGGTCGAGATGATCCGCAACTGGAGAACCGATAGGCGTCGCCGGATGGTGCGCCATCCGTGGGCGACACCGATGGCCAGGAGGCCGGGGTAGAAGAGGCTGTTGAACACCACGAGCATCGCCCGGGAGAAGGGTGTTTGCCGGCCCTCGATGAACACGCTCGTGATGTCGACCAGCTCGGCGATGATCGCGAGCACGGCGAGCACGAAACCGATGATGAACAGCACGTTGATCCCGCGCGGTTCGGGCAGGAGCACCCGGATGGAGTCGGTAGCGAACCAGCCCATTGCCACCATGTAGATGACGATGTGAAGCCAGGTCGCGGGGAACTGCAGGTGCTCGTGGATGTACGTCGTCGGTTGCCCGATGTGGTCCGGGATCGCCATGAACGTCACCGTCTCCGCGAGCAGCACGGCGAGCAGGATCGGTAGCCGCGATCGTGCGTCCGAACCAGCGTGAGCTCGCGTGGCGTCGCGGAGGAACCAGAACGCGGCGGTGGCTGCGAGGACCTGGACCAGGTCGATGGCGTTGACGTCCCCGAGGAGCGCATCGAGGGGCCCTACAGGCCAGACCACGCCCACAGTGGCGATGCCAATGCCGGCGAGGGCCGCGGCGAAGAACGCGGGTCGCCGCGCGGGGTTCCAGAGGGCACTCATGCGGAGGAGTAGAAGCCCGGTCGCCGCCCAGAACGCAAGTGGGATCACGCGAACGCCTCTGCGCTTGCAGACAGCGTGGACTTCTGGAGCCGCTCGAGGAGGAGTACCGCGCCGCGCTCCGCCACGAGTTCCTCGACGTCCACCGTGCGAGCCTCATTCAGCGAGGTTCGCCCGGGTACACGGGCCCGTGCGGCGGTGACCTCTGCTGTGACGCCGGCGTAGCCGCGCTCCAAAACCTCGGCTGGAACATGGCAGCCACCGTGGCCTGCGGCGATGTGCATGAACTCGTGGAGGATCACGAACAGCTGATACAGCCGAGGGTCGTCGGGATGAAAGTACACGCGGCCGGCCTCAGCGGTGTCGAGATACAAGCCGGTCAAGCTGGCTGGCTGGTCACGTGAAGGCAGCGACTGCAGCGGGTCGATGGTGACGGGCTTCCCAAGCCAGTCCGCGACGGATGCTCGCAGCGTCTCAAAGGTAAGTGGGCCGGCGGGCAACCGCAGTCCAGCGATGGCTTCCTGAGCGAGCTGGGTGGTGAGTTTCTGCGTGCGAACCGTCTTCATTCAGTACCTCCCCGCTCGTTCGGCGCTGCAGCCCGGATCGCTTCCGCGATAGCCAGGAGCTCAGCTGGGGTTGCGGCGTTCACCGAACGAGCGGCTATCCCCACACCGGTCTCAGCCAGGGCAATCTCAACTTCCAGGCGCGCGTCGACGAGATCCACGACGCCGGGCAAGGCAACCCGCAGAAGGTACTCGGACGGCACGTCGAAGAAATCCGCGATAGCACGGAGGTCGTCACTGGTGACGTCTGTGGGTTCGCCGGCGAGGAGCCGTTCCCAGTCAGCCCCGGCGAGGAGGCGCCCGCGTTTCGCTAGCGCAGCACGTACCGCTCGGTCGACCGGCGGAGCGGGTGTGCGCGCCACGTGCAGGGCGACGACCTTGCTGAGCCGGTAGCCGAGGAGTGCCGGCTCAAGCCGCTCATCGCGTGGGGCATGCACTCGCTCCATCTCCGTGATGGCCGGCTCCAGGAGCTCCCGGATCGATACGCCGAGGGCTTCAGCGATCGTCTGCACGTCGTTCGTGTTGAAGGACGTCTCGCCTCGCGTGCGCTTGTAGTAGTACCCGCGGCTGAAGCCAGCCTTTGCGATCAGCGAAGGCGTTGTGATGCCGCGCTGAACCCTGAGGTCGTCGATCGCGTCGACGACCGCTCTCGAGAACTCGTTCGGCTCACCGCTGCCCTGTCTACCCACGCGGAGACCCTATTAGCGCACTGAGGGAACCCTGTAGGCCTTAATGGTGATCTACGGTAACCCGCACTGCTCTAAATAGGGCATACTGGGGCGATGGTTCTACCCCAGCACGAGGGGTAGGCGAACAGCTGGCAAGGGCCGAGGTGGGGTGCACAGTGGGAAACGCGGAGTCGATCGGCGGAGATGGGCAGCAAACAGCCCGGCAGTGCCCGTCGTGTGGCAGCACCGAGGTGGGGTCCCTGTTCTGCAGGGTGTGCCGCACACAGGTCTTCCCTGTCGAGGTCGTGCACCCACTGGGTCCGGTGTGGGCAGTTAACGGCCGGGTGCTCACCGTCGGCGCGGGGGAGGACGTCCGTCAAGCCGTCCTACGGAAGGTCGCCGAGCTCGCGGTGTCGTCGATGCCGATTCGGGTGGTTGTCCACGACGGCCCACACGAGACCCGCGTCGCGCTGCGTCCCGATGGCAGCAGCGTCGCGCAAGGCGATGACGCGGGCGTGTGGGCTGGAGGTCAAATCGCCGCTGCGGCCCTCCCGCCGGCCGACTCGGCCGTGTCTATCGCTGTGGTCGGCGTTCAGCCTGGCGCAGGGGTTTCGACTTGGGCGCAGCTACTCAACCTTCCCGAAGCGGAGCTCAACGACGAGCACGCCGGCCGGGTTGTGCTCGTGTGCCGGTCGACTCCCGCCGGGATCAACGCCGCCAAAGCGGCCGTGCACACGCTTGGAACAGCCGCCGTCGAGGCCGTGCTCGTCGTGGCCGATGCTCCCGGCAAGCCGGTCCCGGCCGCAGCCCGCGAGCAACGCGTTCTCGCGGGTGCGGTACGCGTCGTGCCGGTGCCGTGGCTCCCACGCCTTCGGGCCGTGACAGAGATCTCCCGGGAACTGGCCGGGCAGCTCGCCCGTCCCGTGCAGCGGGTCAGTAAGGCGCTCCTGGGGGCGCAGTCAAACAAGGAGAAGGCCGAATGATCAGCAACGCCATCTACGCCGTCGTGGCGAAGTCGCCCAAGGCCGTCGACGTCGCCAACCGCGCCGGCATGGTCGTCGCGCAGGCGTACTGCCTGCCCGGTAAGGCGCAGGACGCCCTCGATACTGCGCAGCTGTGGACACGCATCGTCGCGATCGCGCTCGGCGTCGTCGCGCTGCTCCTCCTCGGCATCGGCATGTTCTTCGCCGGCAAGCGCCACGACGGCGGCGAGATGCTCAAGAGCCTCGGCTGGTGGATTGGTGGCGCAACGATCATCGGCGCCGCGGTGGGGATCGCGTCCATCTTCATCGGGTCGGTGTCGTCGAACTGCAAGCAGATCCCCGGCGCGTAACCGAAACCGACCCGGGAGACAGTCATGGCACCGTCCTCACGTAACTCAAACCGCACCGGCTTCAGCTCTGCTGTCAAGCGCGGCTGGAACTCCAAGCCCACCGCGATCGGCGCTGGAGTCGTCGTCGCGCTCGCGCTCATCGTTGTCCTGCTCAGCACGATCCTGGGCGTCTTCGCGCCCGCGAACAGCGGCAACGAGAGCGCGGGCCAGTCCGCGTCGACGAGCGCGCACGCTCCTGCACCGGGTGCGTGTGAAGTTCCCACGACGGGTCGGGCCCGACAGGAGGTTCCGAGCGATCTGACCTGGCACGCGGGCCGTGGTGGGATCTCATGGCCGGTGTCAGCGACAGTCGGCCCCACGAAGAAGGTCGACGGATTCGCTGCCTGCTTCGCTCGCACGCCGACTGGTGCGGCCTTGGCGGCCACGACCGGGTACCTCGGCCAATACGACACCGGGCACACCGTTCGCGAGCTCTTGAACTTCTACATCGCGGACGGCGCTGGCAAGCCCATCTCCGTCGACGGCACCGTGAAGAAGCAGACCACGCCTGAGCAGATGCGCGCACAGGGCATCAGTGCGGCCGGCTACTCGGTCGAATCGTTCACGAAGGATCGCGCGATCGTCGACGTCGTCCTGACTGAGTCGGGAACATCGACGGGCTACTTCGCGGTCCCGTTCACGATGGTCTGGGTGCACGGGGACTGGAAGGTACAGGTCCAGGACAACGGCGAGATCTTCTCGGGCAATCCACTCACGCCGTCCGAGGGTGACTTCATCGGGTGGGGGGATTCCAATGGCTAGCGGAACGCTGGACGCGGCTTGCCAGATGGTCACTGGGTGCAAGGGAGCTGAAGCGGTTCTTGGTGCCGGAGTGGGAGCGGCCGCGTCGAGCGGCTTCAAGCAGGCTGCTCAGGAGATGTTCGTCTCGTACGACGACATCTTCAAGCAGTTCATGACCAGCTGGGTCAACTCGGGGTTCCTGGTGTCGCTGGACAACAAGGCGACTCGGTGGTTCCAGGACACGAACCTCCCGATCGCGGTGTTCCTGCTCGTCATCGGGCTGATCGTGGCCGGGACGCGCATCATGCTCTCCCACCGCGGCGAACCGTTCCGGGAGGCGATGGAATCGCTCGGGAGGGCCGTTGCGGTCATCACGCTCGGGTCAGCTGCGATCCAGATCCTGGTCTGGGGTGGTGACGCCTATGCGCAGTGGATCTTGAAGGTATCCGGGACCACCGCGGCAGCGGGGGTGGCAGATGCGACGTTCGCAGCCACCTCGCCGGGACTGGCGCTGATCTTCGGGCTGCTGGGTGTGATCGCGGTCGGGTTCCAGTGGGTCATCATGTTCGTCCGGCAAGCGATGCTGCTGCTGCTGAACGCGTTCTGGCAGCTCGCGGCCTCATCTGCGCTGCTGCGACAGGGCAAGCAGGCGTTCGAGAAGATCACCGCCTGGATCATCGCGTTCATCCTCTACATGCCCATCGCGGCGTCGATCTATGCGTTCGCGTGGCGGTTGAAGAACGGCCAGGACGGTGTCGGCGGGGTCCTCTACGGCCTGATGCTCATCGCCCTTGCCGTGGTCGCGTTGCCGGCGATGATGCGGCTGCTGGTGCCGGCGTCGAGCGCTATCGGCAACGCGATCGGCGGCGCGATGGCCCTCGGTGTGGGCGCGGCCGCGCTGCAAGCTGGCGTCGCGGTCGGCGCTGCCGTCGCGACCGGCGGTGCCAGTGCCGCTGCCGGTGCGGGGGCTGGTGCTGGTGCTGGTGCTGGTGCGGGGTCTGCGGCCTCGAGTGCCGGCGTCGCTGAGGGCGGGCAGGCGGCGGCCACCGGAGGTGGCGGTGGCGGGTTCGGGGCTGATTCGTCGCCGGCCACTGGTGGCGGCGCTGATGGTGCTTCGGCTGCTGAAGGCATGGTCGGCGGCGGGGCCGATGGTGCTTCGGCTGCCGGCGGCATGGTCGGCGGCGGGGCGGACGGCGCGTCCGGTGCAGCAGGCAGCGACGGCTCGTCCGGTGCTGGCGGCGCGACCGCTGGCGGCGCGGACAGCGGTGGACAGTCGGCGTCATCCAACGGGTCGTGGGCGCTCGCGCAGTCCGCCGCCGATGGGGCAGGCGATGAGGCCAAGACAGCGGAAGGAACCTTCAGTGAGTGACACGACGGAACAACCACGGGTGAAGTTCGGCAACTCGTTGCCGACGACGAAGGCGACCCTCGGCGGCTTGACCGGCATCGGCTGGGGCATGCTCCTCGGCGGTGTGCTGGTGATGGTGGTGTGCCTGGTCGTCGGGTGGTGGCTGGTCGGCCTCCTGGCCCTGTTCGCCGGGCTCCTCGGCAACGTGTTCTTCATCATCCGGTGGGGTGACCTGGTCGCTGGCCGCACCCTCGCCGCTCGCATCCTGGACCGGTACGTCGACAAGAAGCGCGGCCGGGAAGGCACGGACCTCTACGAGACCGGGTTGTTCTCCGCGCTGCCCGACGACGCGCTCCTGGCGCTGCCAGGGATGTTGGCCGACCTCGAGGAGATCACCGGCACCGACGGGGAGGGGGAGGAGTACGTGCTGCTGCATCACCGGAAGACGTCCCGGAACCCGCTGCTCGCAGCAACGTTCTCGTGCCGTCCCGATGGGACGGACCTGTTGCCGCAGCCCCAGATCGACCAGCAGGTGTCGAAGTTCGGCGGGTGGATCGCATCCCTGTCTGGTGACACCAGCATCGAAGGCGCGGTCGTGGTGGTGGACTCGGCGTTGGAGTCGATCGAACCGCTGATCGCGAAGATCGACGCCGAGGTGTCACCCCACGCTCCCGCCGCCGCGCAACGGCAGCTGCGGGAGGGTGCTCGCGCCCTATCGGGGGTGTACTCCGACGTGGAGGTGTTCGCGTCGGTGGTGTGGAACGTGAACAAGCTGGCCACGAACACCGACGACGCGGTCGCGAACATCGCCGCGAAACTGCCCGGACACCGCGACCGCCTCGCGATGGCCGGCGCCGGCAGCCCCGTCGTCGCGACCTCATCCGACCTCGCCCGCGCCGTGCGGATCGCGTATCGGCCCGACCGAGCCCGCGAGTTCGCCTCCGACGACCTCGCGGACCGGGTCTCGACGCTGCGCATCACGCAGGCCGGCCCGGACTTCTTCGACGACTCCGCCCGTCGGGTCTGCTACCACGACGGTGTCGCGTCGATGACGGCCATGATGGTCGCGCCGCCGCAGATGCACATCACGGAGCAGATCCTCAACGATCTGTTCCGCCCGAACGGGAAGTTCCTGCGTAAGCGTGGCGCGGTCTACTACCGGCCGATGACGCAGGGCAAGGCGTTCCGGACGGCGCAGAAGATCGCCGAGGACGCCAGCCGCAACGGCACGACCGTCACCGGCCGCCGTGACGTCATGGCGCAACGGCGCGGGGTGCTGGCCGACAAGACGCTGGGTGACCTGCAGCAGGGCGCATCGATGACCGCGTTCGCGATCCAGGTCACCGTCACGTTCCCCGCAACCGAGCAGGGATACCGCGAGGCGGAGACCGAACTGAAGAACCTCCTCGAGGGCGCCGGGGACATGACGTACCGGTTCGTCGACACCGACACCGCCGCCGCGTTCCACTCCACGCTGCCGCTCGGCGTGCTGCCGTGGGCGTACGCCACAGCGCTGCAGCAAGTCACGGACCGGACCCAGTGACGCGCCGGCAAGACGTCCGCCGAAACCTCACACGAGACAGGACTGAACGATGAGCACGAAACTGCTGACGCGAACCCCGCAAGGGTTCTTCGGCCCGCACGGCGGTGGGTGGGAGCAGATCCCGCAACCGCCACGGTGGTTCGGGACAAGTGTGCAGGTGTGCGGGTACTACCCGTTCGGTGTCGGCACCGGCCGACCCACCAACGGTGCCCCGCTCGGCCGGGACATGAACACCGGTTCCGCCGTGTGCACTGACCACGACGCCTTGTTCCGCGCTGGCGTGATCTCCTCCCCGTCCGCGTTCGTATTCGGCCTGAACGGGCTAGGGAAGTCTTCTACCGCGCAGACGCTGATCGGCGGGCAGGTCGGGCGCGGCCTGACCCCAGGGATCTGGGACCCGATCAAGGGTGAGCACTTGCAGTGGGCGGAGGAACTCGGCACCACCGTGCTCTCCACCGGCCCGCGCGCCCGTCACCAGTTGAACCTCCTCTCGCCCGGCCCCCTCGGCTACGCCGCAGCCCGCATCGGTGGCGCTGTCGGCCAGGAACTACAGCAGCTTGCCCGGGCGAAATCGATCGACCTGGTCCGCACCTGCGTGAAACTCGCCCGCAGCGACGACGAACAAGGCCCCACAATCAGCACCGGTGAAGACACCGCGCTGACCGCCCTCGTCGACACGATCCTCGAACGGGAGCCGAACCCGTCGACCGCGGACCTGATCCGCGTGTTCGACCACCCATCGGAACGCATGCTGGCCGTGACCCGGCAGCGCGACGCCGCCAGCTTCCACGCCCGGTTCACCCGACTCGGCGAAACGCTCCAGTGGCTCATGATCGGCGAGATGGGGCAGATGCTCACCGGCAACAACCCGGTCGAGTTCACCCCCGGCAACCGTGGCGGGTTCTGCTTCGACACCTCCTCGATCGGACGCGGCAACACCAAGCTGCTCTCCGCCGCGATGCTGTCGACCTGGTCCATCGGCATGGACGCGATCGACGCGCACTGGGAGCTCGCGCAGCACGAGCTCCGCCTCCAGGCAGAGGCGGCGCAGCAGGGCGAAGCGTACGAGCCGCAGGTCACCTGGGGTGGGTACACGACCCTGATGGACGAGTTCTGGTACCCGCTGCGCGCCTGCGAGGGGATGGTCGACCTGATCGATCGGCTCTCGCGCACCAACCGATCCGTGGGGACGGCGGAGTTGAAGATCACGCACTCCCCGAAGGACCTGCTGTCCCTGCGGAACGAGGAGGACCGGCAGAAGGCCAAGGGGTTCATCGAACGCTCCGGCCTGCTGCTGCTCATGGGCCTCAGCCACGACGACCTCCTCGAGCTGTCGAAGGTGCGGTCGATGACGACGCAGGAGATCAACGAAGTCATCTCGTTCTCCAAAGCACCGGACTGGACCGGCAGCCGCCGCAAGAACGGACCGCCGCCCGCGCCTCCAGGCGCAGGGAAGGTCATGTTGAAGATCAACGAGCGGGTCGGGATCCCCGTGAAGATGCTCCGCACTCAGACGCAGATGAGCCTGCACAACACCAACACCCGCTTCGACGGCCAGCCGGCTGCGGGCGGACCCCGGGCCTAGCCCGCTCGAGCAGACAAGGACGACCCGCTCATGCCGAACACCACCGTGCACATTGACTACGAGCTCCGCGCCGACGGCGACCAGCTCACGATCGGCGACACCGCGTTCGCCGGCGAGAGCGCCTACCCGGACGCGATGGACTGGCTGCAGCAGCACGCCCAGACCGCCGGCGCCCCCGTCGTCGTCCGCAGCCACGACAGCACCACCGGCGCCGACACTCTCTTCAGCATCGACGGGCACGGCGCGATCGCCGCGGTCACGGGCACCGTCGCCGGCGGCGTCGACTCTCCGTCCCCGTGGGTGTCCGCGGCCGCGGCGCCGGCGGTGCCGCCGATGCCGCAGAGCGCCCCGGCACCTACGAGCGGCCCGGTCGCGGTACCTGTCGCAGCCCCGGTGGCGGCCGCCGCCCCGGTCGCTCCGCCCGCGACTGAGCAGGCATCGCCGCAGCGGCAGGGGCGGCAGTCGTTCCTCACCCAGGAGAGCGTCGAGGAGCCCGCGACGACCGGGTTCCGCGGCTTCCTCACCCGCGCCGGCATCCGCGTCGCGCCGTCCGCGGCGGAGCGGCTGCACCGCGAGCAGGTGCACCTGGTCAGCCAGCACCACGTCGGCCCGCGCACGATCATGCTCGCCAACGGCAAAGGCGGGGCAGGAAAGACCCTCGCCACGGTCTGCCTGTCGACGATCCTCGCCCGCTACTCGGGCGCAGCCACGGTCGCCTGGGACAACAACCAGACCCGCGGCACCCTCGGCTGGTCCACCGAGTCCGCCCGCCACGAAGCGAGTGTGCTGGATCTGCTGCCGAACATCGGCCGGCTACTCGGCACCGACGCGCAGTCCGCGGACATGGCCTCCTACGTCCACCACCAGACCCGCGACCGGTACGACGTCCTCAAGTCCAAGCCCGACGTCCTCGCCGCTGAGCAGCGGTTCGACGCCGGGACGGTGGACCAGGTGCACAAGGTGCTGACGAAGTTCTACCGGCTCGTGCTCATCGACTCCGGCAACGACGAAACCGACCCGATGTGGCTCGCTGGGCTGGACCGGACGGACCAGCTTGTCGTCCCGACGACCACCGACGACAAGTGGTGCGAGTCCGCAGCGCTCCTCCTCGAGCAGCTCGTCGCCGCCGGCGGACGGTACCGGGAGCTCGCGGAGAACGCCGTGGTCATCGTTGGGGTTGAAACCAGCGACGTGACCCGTCAGAAGGTCGCCGAGCAGGTGCGCCGGTTCAAGGACGCCGGCCTCGGCCGCGACGTCCTCACGATCCCGTACGACGCCGGCCTCAAGGCTCGCGTCATCAACTACGACGCGCTGCAGGAGCGAACCAAGCTCGCGTGGCTCGCCGCCGGCGCCGCCGTCGCCAGGGGGCTCTGACCCGACCATGACACGCACTCGTCTGCAGGACTGGCTCTGGCACAACCAGATGCGTCAGCTGCCGCGCGCGATCGTGGACTTGGTCTGGGTTTCCGCGGCGGCGATCGGCATGGGCCTCGTGGTGTTCGTCGTCGTCCCCTTGGTCAGGGGTGCATGGTGACGTGGAAGCGCGTGCTCGCGGTCCTCGGGATCGCCCTCGTCGTCGTCGCAGCCGTGATCGTGGTGAAGGTCGCCGCGGACCTGCGACACACGCACACCAACGCCGAGCAGTCGTCGACGCCGGCCCCGTCCGCATCGACGGCCGCAGCGGTGCCGAGCCCGGAGGCGATCGCGCACACGGTCGCCGACCGGTTCTGCCAGCCGAACACGACGAAGAACGTCTGGCAGCGGTCCCTGACGCCGTACCTGACGGCCGACGCGTGGCAGCTGTACTCCGCGGTCCGGCCGGCGAACGTGCCGTGCGCCGGCGTCCACGACGACGGTCAGCCGGTCGGGGACCAGCAGACGTCGATGGACCGTGCGTACCAGTTCACGGCGTCCACGGGCGGCCCGGTCACGGTGACACTGCACCGTGACACCAAGACCGCCCCGTGGTTGGCGTCGTATATCAACGCCGGGGATCAGGGGTAGCTCATGGGCGGCAAGGGAGGGATACTCGCGCTGCTCGCGCTCGCGCCGATCATCGGCGTGGTCGTGATCGTGGTGGTGCTGTTCACGATCGTCACCGGCGCCGGGGACGACGACGCCGCGGCCGCGACGTGCGGCGCCGTCGGCACCGTGTCCGGCACTGCCGTTGCGGTGCAGAAGGGCACGCTACCGGAGCAGGTCGGCCCGTACTCCGGCGACCAGGTCAAGAACGCCGCCGCGATCATCTCGATCGGGAAGCAACGCGGGCTCACCCAGCATGCGCAGCAGACCGCGCTGATGGCCGCGATGACCGAGTCCACCCTCCGCAACCTCTCCGGCGGCGACCGCGACTCCGCGGGCCTGTTCCAGATGCGGCCCTCCCAGGGCTGGGGCACGCAGGCGCAAGTCACAGACATCACCTACGCGATCAACCTGTTCTACGAACGCCTCGTGAAGGTCCCCGGCTGGGACACGATGGCGCCCGGCAACGCCGCCCAAGCCGTGGAAGGGTCCGCGTTCCCCGACGCGTACGCGACGAAGTCCGCGAACGCCGTCGAGATGATGAACGCCCTCTCCGGGGTCACGGTTTCAACCGTCTCGCAGACGAACGAGGGCGCGGCGTGCACCGCGGGCGCCGCCGCCGGCGCGGCCGCGGGAGGCGCGAACACGGCCCTTGCCGCCGGGAAGCAGCCCGCGACCGGTCCGCACGCTGCGCAGATCAATCGGGTGATCGGGTTCGCGAAGCAGCAGCTCGGGAAGGACTACGTCCTCGGCGGTGCGGGCCCGAACGTGTGGGACTGCTCGGGGCTGACGAAGGTCGCGTACGCGCAGATCGGAATCAGCATCGACGCCGGTCACTCCGCGACCACCCAGTGGCGCAACGGCGTCGCGTCCGGACACATGCACCCCCTGTCCGAAGCGCAGCCCGGGGACCTCATCTTCTGGGGCGGCAACGACGCCTGGCACGTCGGCATCAGCCTCGGCGGCGACATGATGATCGCCGCTCCGAAGCCGGGCGACGTGGTGAAGATCCAGAAGGTCTGGGGCACCCCCAACAGCCAGGTGTGGCGTCCTATCGACGCCCTGTAACGACAACGCACGATGCGAAGGAGCACACGATGAGCGACAACCGACTGCACCAGAACGCACCCCGGTCCCGGTGGCCACGCCGTGGTCTGATCCTCGCCCGCAACACCGGCGTCGGGTTCGCCGGCGGGGTGCTGCTGTGGATCGTGGCCCTGCTGTTCGGAGCGCTGGTCAGCCTTGTGAGCCCGGGGATGGGTCCGCACGCTGCCGCCGGCGCATGGGCTGCAGCGTGGACACCGTCCGGGTTCCTCTTCGCCGGCGCGGTCATCGCCGCCGGCTGCGCGATGCTCACCGTCGCGATCTGGTGGGCGATCGATCAGCGCCGGGCGGCGTCATGACCGCCGTCCGTTCCCAGGTCAACGCCGCCACGGTGCCGCTGGGGAGCCTGGATGTGCTCGAGGTGGGAACGATGCTGACCTGGAACGGGTGGACCGCCGCACACGGGGACTGGTACTCGCCGCTGCAGGGGGAGGCGACACCGGACGTGTTCGCGCTCATCAGCGTCGACGAGCAGGGCTATTGCGTCAACGCCGTCGAGTACGACGTCGACGACGCTCAACCGCGCGTGCGCGGAACCCTGCCGGGCACCTTCGCGACCCTCGGGGACGTTCTGGACGCCCTCGACGCCCTCGTCGCCGGTGCAGACGTTCTCCGGTTCGCGACCGGCCGTGAGCTGGACTTTCAGGGCGACCGGGAGCTGCCGGCAGTCGGGCTGTGGACCGGCCCCGCGATCCCGGCATGGCTCGTGCCGCTGACCGACCGCCGGCAGGACCTCCGCGGGTTCCGCATCGATTGGCAGGGTGGGCTCTCACACCGCGTCCTGCACGGCGGGCAGACGCCCGGCGGGGAGACGCTGACCGCGACCCAAGGGGACGACGACACGTGGGTGCTGGCCGTCAACGGCACGGCGCGGTCGGAACTTCGGGATCACCTCGACCACCACACGCTCGCGCAGATCCTCGCGTGGATGAACGCCGAAGCGCACACGCTGCTCGAGCGGACTCCATTCGAATCGATGGATACCCGCCCCTTCGCCGTCATCGACCCCGACGGCGTCGGTGCGCTGACGGTTCGGATGTGGTGACCGTGGCCTCGTTCAGTCACACCGTGACCGGCATCGCCGACACCGTCCGCGACGTCGTCGATACGTACAAGGAAGCCCGCCGCGACCGGGACGCAGTGATCGTGGCCGCCGTCGAGGTCCTCGGCCAACGCGGCGCCGCCGAAGCATCCGGGCTGTCCCGGCGCCGGGTCCGGCAGATCGTCGCCGAGGCCAGAGGCGTCAGCAACGACCGCCAAGGGGACCCTCAATGAGACGCCGCACCGCGAACACCGTCGGATCGCTTGCAGCGGTCCTCGCCGCCGCGCTCGGGGTGGCGGTGCTCGCTCCCGGGTTTGCCGGCGCCGGCCCGCACACGACACCCCAGGCGCCGGCGAGTGGCACTGTGTCCTCACCGGCGGCCCCCTCGAGCACGGTGTCGACGGCCGCGGCGTCGGATGCGCTGCAGGACCTCCGCGCGCTGCCCGTGTCGGACGCGTACGTGCCCGGCTACGACCGGGACGCGTTCGGCCCGGCCTGGGCTGACGTCGACCACAACGGCTGCGACACCCGCGTCGACGTCCTCCGGCGCGACCTCACGGACGCTGTCACGAAGCCGGGGACACGTGGGTGTGTGGTCCTGGCCGGGACGCTCCACGACCCGTATACGGGTCGCACCATCGCGTTCCACCGTGGTCCGACGTCGAGCATGGCGGTGCAGATCGATCACCGGTGGCCGCTCGGGCTGGTGTGGGCGCACGGGGCGGCGTCGTGGACGCCGGCACAGCGGGAAGCGTTCGCGAACGACCCGGCCGAGCTCCTCGCCGTCGACGGGCAAGCGAACGAGGAAAAGTCCGACTCGGGGCCCGGGGAGTGGATGCCGCCGAACGCCGGCGACGCGTGCGCGTACGCGACGTCGTTCGTGACGGTGGCCACGAAGTGGCGACTGTCGATCGCGTCGAAGGACGAACACGCATTGGAGCGCAGCCTCACCGGGTGCGAAGCACAGGGGAGCAACTGATGAAGACGACCGCACCGGACCCGTTCCAGACCGCGCTGCAGCAGTTCCACTGGCCGTGGTGGGGTACCCCGCTGATCGTCGCCGTGGTGGTGCTCGCGGTCGCTGGTGGGATCTTCTACCTGGTGCGCAGCGTGGGCGGCACCCCTGTCGACCGGATGCAGCGGCACCTGCGGCGCAACAACAACCTCGCGCCGGTGTTGTACGCGCGACGTCGGAAGGACGCCAAGCAGCTCCACCCGAACGCGGTGGACCTGCCGCCGGGGCAGAAGATCGGGACCCTCGTCGGCGGGGGCATGTCGTGGGTGTGGCAGGGGTGGCGTGACGTCGCGATCTACATCTTCGGGCCCGGCCGTGGGAAGACGACCGGGTCGGTGGTGCGGCACATGCTCGAGGCGCCGGGCGCCGCGGTGATGACCTCGAACAAGGTCGACGGCGTCAAGGAAGTCCTCGCCGGGCGGAAGCGGAAGGGCGATGCGTGGGTGTACGACCCGACGCAGGTGTACCGCCGGGAACACCGACCCGACTTCGTCTACGACCCGCTGTGGGACGTCGAGGACCTCACCACCGCGCAGGAGCTCGCCGCGATCTTCGAGGCCAGCACCAAAGACGCCGACAGCAAGTCCGACGCGCAGTTCGACTCGCAGGGCCGGGACCTGTTCGCCTACGCCCTCCTCGCAGCGAAGCTCGACGGGATCGGACTTGGGCAGGTCTACACCTGGATCACGAAGCAGGAGCACGACGAGATCCGCGCGATCATGCAGAAGCACGGGCAGAGCGGGCCGGCGTCCGCGCTGATCGGTCTGCAAGGGCAGCCGGACAAGACGCGCGGCAGCGTCTATGCCACCGCACAGCGCATGGCGTCCGCGATCGCCAACGACAAGCTGCTCGCGTGGACGAGCGCGCCGGGAGTGCGGAAGTTCAGCGCGGAAGCGTTCGTGCGCAGCGCCGGCGACACCGCGGTGCTGATCTCCCGCAACGGTCCCGGGTCCGGGGGCGCATTCGTCGCGGCGCTGGTGCGGTCGATCTCCCGAGCGGGAGAGCGTGCCGCGGCCGCGGACGGCGGACGGATCACGACGCCGGTGGTGTTCGAACTCGACGAGGTCGCGAACATCGTCCGGTGGCCGGAACTGCCCGACGTGGTCTCGTTCTACGGGTCGATGGGGCTGATCCTCGGCATGTACTTCCAGTCCTGGGGGCAGATCGTCCGCGTGTTCGGCTCGGAGGGTGCCGACACCCTGTGGAGCGCGTCGTCGATCCGTGTCTACGGCGGCGGAGAGTCCACGCAGTCGCCGTTCCTCAAGCGGTTCTCGGAGAGCATCGGCAACTACGACGAGTGGACGACGAACACCTCGACCGGCCGGAACGGCTCCACCCGGTCGCGGACGGCGCGGTCGAAGCCGATCCTGCCCCCGGATGTGTTGGCGCACCTGCCGAAGTGGCGGGCCGTGTTCGACGCCACCGACGTCGGCCCGGTGTTGATCCGCACTCGCCCGTGGTTCCTCGACAAGGTGCTCACCGCGATGATCGAGGGCCGCGAGGTGAAGAACGGGAAGATCGTCAAGGAGAAGAAGACGCCGGCAGAACGCCCGTCGACGTCGGATGGGGCTGGCCGTGTCGAGCCCGTTTGATCCGAACCAGTGGCCCGCCGGCTACGGACCAGGCAGCGGCTACGCGGGCGGGGCGGGCGGCGGCCGCGGCTGGGACGAACCGCCGCCGGACGACGAAGATGGGGTGCCGGCCGATCCCAGTACCGGTGAGCTCCTGCCGATGTCGAGCGAGCAGTCCGAGGCGGCGGGGGCCGGAACGGAGCCCCGGAAACCGAAGCAGGACCCGCGCGAAGCGTTCCTGCAGTGGGTCAGCGAGCAGATCGGTCAGGTCGAGGCGTACCAGCAGCCGATTGCGCAGAAGCCCGCGTGGTGCCCGGAGTGGTGGAAGCACCCGGAGGTCGTTCAGCGGCTCTACGTGGCGTGGAAGGCGTATCAGCAGGCGGTCGAGCGGATGCGGGAGGACAAGGGCGCGAAGTCCGCGTGGTGGGTGCAGCACTGGGACCACCACGCGCGGGTCATCTTCGATAAGCAGCAGGGGCCATTCCGGGCGTGCAACGCGGCCGGGCATCTCGCCGACAACAACGAGAAGCCGCTACCGATCGAGGTAGTGCGGCCGCCAGCAGACGCGCCGCTGTTCTGACCGGGGCGACGGGAGGGCCGGGTACTGAAAGGTACCCGGCCCTTCTGCCTACCTTCTTGCTCGGGCGATGATCACCACGACGAGGAGGATGACCAGCGGTACGGGCGCGGGGATCGACGCTGCGACCCGGTTGATGAGTTCCCAGATCCCGTACGCCGCACCACCGCCGGCGAGGACGATGCCGCCCTCCCGGGTCTCTGTGACCAGCAGGATCAAGCCCCCGACGATCGTTGCGGCGTAGAGCGCGAACACACCCCCGTCGGAGGGGATGTGCCTGCCGATGACCGAGACGAGGATGACGATTACGACCGTCGGCACGATCGGGACCCACGCCTTGATACCGAGGCGCACGAGCACGACCAACAGGACGATTGCGGCGACGAGCCCTGCGATCGCGAACCCCCAGGGCCAAGCGCTGTGCCAGGTGGTTGACCATCGTTCCGGCGGTGTCGTCCACCAGTCCGATGCGGCCGAAAGTGAGATTTCATGCATGACCGCATCGTAGACAGAACGGTCCACTAGAAGGGTGACGCGCCGGTCATATGAGCGCGGCATCAAGCTGTTTCACTGACCGGCACAGCCCTCGAGGCTCGAGGTGAGCCGCCCTAGACTCGCCGCGTGGCTCACCTGACCCCCTCATCGGCGCTTGAGAGCTGTGAGACGGCGCTCCGTCAGCTCCTCGTCCATGTGCTGGCCGAGAAGCACGGGTCCAAGTGGATGACGAAGGTCTTCAACGACAAACAGCTCGCGGGCTTCACTGAGAAGCGTGAGTACGAGCAGAAGAAGCGCACATCCCGCGGCGTCGCGGTCGTATCGAACGCCCTGATCGACTACACCCAGTTTTTCGACCTGGTGACGCTCGCGGAGAAGAACTGGGAGCTGGTCGCCCCGGCGCTCGGGAAGAAGGCCGACACCCTGGCACTCTTGCGTCGAATCGATGATCTACGCAATACGGTCGCGCACAACCGCACGCTTCTGCCGTTCGAAGAGGACCTCGTTGCCGGCATCGCTGGGGAAATCAGGAACAGGGTGACCATCTACATGAGCACGCAAGACGAAACCGGCGACTTCTACGCCCGCATCGAAGAAGTGACCGATAGCTTCGGAAACCGGCTCGATGGGGTGGCCACGCTGGTGAGCACGTACCCATCGGTTCAGACCGACATCGTGTTGAGCGTCGGGCAGACCGTGACGTTCCGCTGTCGGGCGTCCGACCCGCAGGGGCGCCCGCTGTCATGGCAGCTCACTACCTCCTATGCGGGCGGCAGGAGCGTTGTCGTCAAGGGCGCCGACGTGGAGCTGCGGTGGGAGGTAACCGACGATCATGTGTCGACGCAGACGTATGTGTGGATCCGGTTGATCGCAGAAGGTCGGTATCACCGGTGGTCGGAAGGGTTCGACGGCTTAGCGACGTTCATGTACCGAGTCGACCCGCCGACGCCTTAGCGCGCGCTCGAGGCAGGGTTGGCCGAGGCACACCTCGCCTCGCAGCGTGCGGTTCGGCGGGCTCCTCCAGGTGGTCTAGCGAAGAACCCCGTTCAGTGTCCCGGGTGCTCGTCCCAGGGGAGGGCGAAGGACAACGTGTCTGCCCACCCGCCCGCGGCGACGTGGTCCGCGACAGCGGCGGCCACGTCGCTCTGCGCCCACTGCTCCTTCGCGTGCTCGAATCCGTCCTGCCAGTCGCTGTTGTCTGGATCAAAGAAGTAGGTCGCTTCGCCCGGTGGCATCCCTTGGGGGAAGGGGATGGTGATCCACCCGCGTGCGGGCTCATCGGTCTGAATCGTTCCCACGAGCACGATGTCCGGCAGCCCTCCAGGGGCGAACTGACGGAACGTGGGGTCGAGAAGCAAAGGAGGATTACTGCAGGTGAGGATCATGTGGCCGGCGTGGTCGAACTGCGTCTCGTCGGTCTGTAGGACAGGGGCGTCGTCGGGCACAGGGGCGCCGGCGGCCCGCGCCTGCAGTGCTGCCTCCTTACCGGTGAGTGCCGAGTGGCCGTCCGCAGTCATTGCGAGGATCGACACAGCTCGAGGGCGAACAGTGAGGCTCAACCGCTCGGCAGCGGCGGCGAGCAGCGCACACGCCTCAACACACTCGTTCCGACGGCCGAAAAGCTCGCCGACGACATCAGTGAAACGCCCGAGCGTTTCCAGTGTGGGGTCCGCCATCGGTCAGCGCTCCAGACCGTCGTCGCCGCGGGACAGGTCTGGTGCCGACGACGAGTCCAGCGTGAGGGAGCTGTCACTGCCCGTGGACGTTGACACCTCGCCGGGGTCGATGCCGGCCTGGCGGAGCATCTCGCGGTCGCGCAGCTCGAACTCGTCGTACTGCGTCTCAGCCGCACCGTCTCCCGTGGCGGTGATGGCGTCGGCATCCGCAGCGCCCTCGCCAGCGATCGCAGCCGTCTCCGCTGCCGTCTCGTCGCGGCCCTCGGCTGCGATCTGAGCGGTGTCGAGGTTGGTAACGTTCTCGATCGCGTCCGCGGCCGCGGCGCCGATGACGGCGCCCGTCGCGATCGCCGCGGCTTCGTCCTGCTGCCGGTCGACGTCGGGTGCCGGGTAGCGCTGCGCGAGGCGGTCGGCGCGTTCCTGCTCGCGCTGCGCCTGCACGGCGGCCTGCTCACGCTGACGTTCCGCCTTCCGCTGCGCCTCGCGGACCGCGTACTCGCGGTCGCGCTCGGCCTTGCGCTGGGCCTCCTGCAGCTGCCGGCGCCGCTCGTCGGCCGCGCGCTGCGCCTGCCGGCTGACTTCGGAGGCGATGGTCTGCCCGGCCCGGCCAGCGTGGCGGCCGACGTGGTCGAACGTTTCGTCGATGGGATCGCTCATGATGGTTCCTTCCTGCGGAATGGTGGGCGACACAGCGGCCACCGGAGTGGTCTCGGTGCCAGCCGAGGTCGCGGGTGCGGCTTCGGCGGTGGACGCTTGCGAAGTGGCCTCCGCAGCGGTCTCGGGGCGGGTCTGCGTCGGGGTGTCGGTGGCGTGCTCCGCGACGACGTCGGACACGGTGGCCAGCGCCGTCGACGTCGCCTGCTGCACGCCCTCCGCGGCCGCCAGGAGCGCCGTGCGCGCTACGGCGCTCCGCTCGGCGGCGGATGCGGCGTAGTGCTCGCGGGTGGACTCGGTGACCTCGGGAGCGGTCGACAGGGCGGCAGCCTTGTGCAGCGCGGTCACACGCTCCTGCAGCCGGTCGGCGACGGGGTTGCCGCGGAGCTTGTCCGGGATCGCCTGCGGCTCGGACGGGTCGATGCGGTACTTCGTGCGGAGGACGTCGACCTCGGCCGCGGTGCGGTGCCAGTCGAACATCCGCCACGGCTCGGACGGGAGCCGACCGAGGTCCTTGGTCCATGCCGGCTGCTCGAGCGCGAGTGCGGCACCGCGCTCCTTCAGGCGCACGCCGATGTAGTGGTGCCGTTCCGCGAGGTGGTCCCGCCACTCGGCCGGCAGCAACTCGTCCTGGTGGCGGCGGCCGTCCGCGATCCATGCCGGGACGCCGTCCACGGGCTCCCGGTCGACGACGAGGACGGCCGGCTGCCCGATCCCCTCAAGGGCCTTCTCGATACGCCAGTGCAGCACAGCGGGGACGTCCTCGGCGGAGCCGAGCTCACGCTGCTTGTACGCATCCTGCAGCGTGGCGATCGGGTCGTGGCCGTAGTCCTCTGCGTGGCGGAGCGACGCCGCGAGGGCACCCCACGACTCCTGCCCCTCGAGCGACGTGGCGAACTCTTCGCCGAGCGCCTTCGTGACGATCGCACCGGCGCGGAGCTCGTCGGCGCGCACGGCGACGTCGGCGTGCTGGTCGATGAGGGTGACGAGGTCCTCGACGCGGTCCTGCTCGAGGCGGATGGTCTCGTGTGCGGAGAGCATCCGCTCGGAGCGGGCAGCGATCTGCTCGAGGGCTTCGGGGACGGTCGCGGCGTCGTCGAGTGCGAGGTAGAGCCGGTTGCTCTCCTTGCCGCGGGACAGGGCCGTGTAGGCGTCCTCACGGCTCATCGTCGCGTCACCGAGAACGTGGGTGTGCTCGGTGGTGAGGCCCTGGGAGCGGCTGATGGTGCGGGCGTAGCCGATCTCGACGTGGCGGCTGACGTAGCCGGCGGGGAGCTGGATCACGGCGCCGTGCTCGGCGTGGGCGACGTCGACGGCGCCGTCGTCGCGGATCCCGGTGACGGTCCACAGGTCGCCGTTCTTGACGCGGTCGCGGCCGCCCTGGATGCGGAGATCCGACTCGTTACGGCGGGTGACGATCGTGTCACCGATGTGCGCGGCGAGCCCGTCGCGGAGGTTCACCGACCGGCTGGTGTCGACGTCGCCGGTGGAGATCCGGAACGCCTGCGCGCGAGCGTTGAGGTCCGCAACCGCGGTAGCGGTCGGGGCGAGCATCAGGGCGCGGTGGCCGGCGAGGGTGTCGTGCTGCCAGCCTTCGAACACCGCGGCGGTCATCCGCTCGCTGTCGCCGCCGACGACCCGGCCGTTGTCCTGGTACCAGGAGAACGGGTCGCCGGGGCGCATCGGGTCGCGGAGCCGGAGGGACGCTTCTGCTTCCTCAGTGTCGGCGAAGCGGTGCACGTGCTCGAGCTGCACGGACCCCACCTCGCGGTCGATCAGGCGGAGCACACCGCCGGCTTCGACGGCGGAGAGCTGCCGGTCGTCACCGATCCCGCGGACGACGGCGCCGTACTCGTTGGCGATCTTCTGGACGTCATCGAGGCGGAACGTGCCGGCCATGCCGGCCTCGTCGACCACGATCACATCACCCGGCTTGAGGGCGTACTTCGCGGCCACCTCGTCCTGCTGGTGAGCAACGATGAAGCCGTGGATCGTCGTCGCTTCGATCCCCACGGCCTCGGAGAGCACCGACGCTGCAGGTGCAGACGGTGCGAGTCCGATCATCCGGACCCCGCCGGCCTGTAGGGCGTCGTTGGCGAGCTTCAACGCGGTGGTCTTGCCGGCGCCGGCGGGCCCGATCCCCATCAGTAGTTCCCGGTCGCTCGTCGCGAATGCCTTCGCGAGATCCCGCTGCCCCTGATCGAGCGGGCCGTCATACGCGGCTGCGACGCGCTCGAACACGTCGATGGACACGGGCGCCATCGTCCGTGCGCGGGCGGCGTCGAGGAGGCGGTCCTCGGCGGCGAGGATCCCGCCTGAGGTGTAGACGGTCTTGCCCTTGTGCTCAAACACGGACTCGCCGTTGGACCGGGTGAGGGGCTTGAACGCTCCGTGCGGGGACGGCGGGGTGAGCGAGATCGACGAGTGCAGGGCGGTCTTCGTGACCTGCTGCACCAGGGGTTCAGCGATGTCCTGGTCCGGGATCATCTGCGCGAGCTGCCGGCGGGCTTCGGCTTCAATGACGCCGGCACCCCACACCGAGTACCGCTCCTCGACAGCAGCCAGAACGAGCTGCGCGCGTTCGTCGACGTTGACGGTCGGCGCGCTGAACCCGTCCCGGGCGCGGGCTTCGGCGATGCGCCGCGCGTTCGGGAGGACTTGGTCTGCGCGGTCCTGTCCGACCCGTGCGACGGCGTCGTCGTGGGTGGCCTGCGGGGAGCGGCCGTGTTCCTTCTGCGGCCGTGTCTCCAGCGTCGCCTGCTGCGCGATCTTGATCTGTGCCTTCTGATCGGGAGCGCGCCCGTGGTCGCGCTGGTACTCCGCGGTGAGGCGTTCGACCTGCTCGCGGATCGATGCGGACCGGGAGGAGAACGTGTCGATCAGGTCAGTGTCGACGCCGGCGATCTCCATCACGGGACGCTTGCCGGCGGCGACCGTGCGGGCCTCGGTGGTGACATCGAGGGCCTTGGTGACCTCGGACATGATGGCCGCGTTGTAGAACTCCGAGACGGGGACGTTCATGCGGTGCAGCAGCTTGGAGTCGATGGTGCGCCACTTGCCGTCGGAGCCCTTGACCTTGTTCGCGACCACCAGGTGGTCGTGCAGCTGCGGGTCGCCGTTGCGGGACTCGAAGTGCCGGAACGCGGTTACCGCGACGCCACCCTCGACCGCGATCTGCTCGACGCCGTTCGTGCCGGCGCGGGTCGCCAACGCCTCACGCTCGAGGTACGCGATGGTGGACGCGACGGCGCGGTCCTGTGCCTGCTCGATGCTCTTCCGGGTGTCATCGTCGCCGAGCGCCCACAGCACGGACACGCTCTTCGCGGGGGAACAGACCAGGTCGAACCCCGCGACAGCCTGCTGGTCGGGTCGGGTCGCTGCAGTGATGTAGCGACCGAGCTCCTCCTTGTCGGCGGGCTCACGACCCTTCGCTTCGCGGAACGCCTGCGCGCCTTCACGGGTGCGGATGAGGCGTCGTTCCTCGGTGTTGGGCTCGTGGCCCTGCATGCGCTGGAAGGTGGCGTAGCCAGCCTGGATGCGGCCCTGCAGAGTGTTCTCGTCGGCCTTGTAGACGTAGTAGGACCGGCCCAGCTTCGCGGCCTCCTGCGCCTGCTTCCCGCTCATCCCGGACGCCAGAGCATCGACGATGATGCGGTCCGCGTCCGGGTGCAGACCCTCACCGAAGAGAGCCTTCATCTGCTCCTCGGTGACGGTCCCGGAGACACCGAGGACGGCGGCACCGCCGCCCATCCACCGGCCGGGAGGGTTCCCGTCGGCGGTGTAGTAATCGCCGAGCTCGCGGTCGTGGTCGCGGCGTGCGTCACCCGTGGCGACCTCGGACGTGTAGTACGCGTACCCGTCCCCGGCGGACAGGACGTGCATCGTCATCATGACGGTCGTCGCCGAAACAGGTCGCGCAGACGACCACGCTGAGACTGCTCGCCGGCGTCCTCAGGCGCTTGGACGGCGGGCGTTTGAGGTACACGAGGTAGATCCCAAATCAGCGCTGGGTCAACGCCGGCAACCTCGAAGTGGGAGCGTCGGTCTTCCCTATAGGAGATGTCGACGGCGACACTGAGACGGTCATCAAGCGCAGCAATGAGCGATGACACGTACCGCTCGTGCGCAACCTCCTCTGCGGATCGGATCGTCGTGACGTCCATACCCGTGACCCGGCGGTCGGATCCGAGCACCGCGTTCACCACATCAACATGTACGTGGATCCCCGGCTTTCCTTGCCGGTCGAAGTGGTGCATGAAGGCACACGCAACGGCAGGTTCGACGATGTCGATCTGTGCAATACCGCGTTCACCCCGACGAGCAAAGATCCACTCTGACCCGAGCGTCCGCATCGTATCGTCAACCGCACCGAGCACTGACTCGCTCAGGAGCGCTCGGATCTCATCGGCCTGCGTTGCCCACAGGACTGACACTGAGAGTGGGACCTCGAACGCGACTTCGAGCAGTTCTGGCGATGCACTGATGGGGTCGGTCATCCGTGTTGCGATGTCCTGGAACACGGCCCGCGATACCGGTTGACTTGGGTCAACACCCGCAGGGACGCCCCCAACCCAGGTTCCTTCAGCGGTCGCCGCCAGCGGAGTTGGGCAGCCCTGCGCAAACTTAGACAGGCGCATCGTCCGGATCTCGAACATAGGGAGACTCTACCTCACTCATTCATAATGCCTGAGGTGTGACGCGTTGATGACCGGAGGCCGGAGCGAGGAACGAGCGCAGGTTGGAGGGAGGGAGGCGAGGCCGGGAGGAACATGGAGCCCGGAGCGAAGCGGAGTGGCGGAAGTTCCGAGCGCGGTAAACAGATGGAGACCGGGAGCGGCGGCCAGCGACGAGGAACGAGGAGCGTCGGGCCGCCAGCATCCGGGTCGAGAACTGTCACCGGCCGCGCCGCTGGCGCGCGGTAGGCTGTGCGACAACAGGAGCGCCGCATGGTACCGCCGGCAGGCAGGGGCCGCCCGGACCGGGCGGGCGGTGGCCGTTAGGGATTGGGGAATCAGATGGCTCAGGTTCGAACGTCAGGGAAGCAAGCAGCGGCGCGCAAGGCAGCGCGTGAGCGGGCCGTGGAGCGGGCGGCGGAGTTCCGCCGCCGGCAGGGCCAGTTGGAAGAGCTCGCCGCCGAATACTTCGTCGCCGCGGACGCCGTCGACGGGATTAACCAGGATGCGGAAGAGCGCATCCAGCAGATCCGCGACGAGGCCGCCGCCGCGATCGCGGAAGCGGAAGAACGTGCGCGGGAGATCATCGGTCGGATGCTCGACACCAAGGTCACCCGCGACGAGGTCGCCGAACGGCTCGGCATCCCCGTGCGTGAGGTCAAGCGCTCCAAGCCGAAGGCATCCGCGAACACGCAGGCGCGCGATATGGACGGCGTCGCCGGCGCCGGGGATGCTCCGTCCGGGGACGCGGAGGACACCACCTCAGGCGACGACCAGGAGTCGTACGCGGCGTAGCGGACGGACTCCCTCGACGCATGACAGAGCCCCCGACCACAATGCGTGGTCGGGGGCTCTGGTGTGTGCTGTGGCCGTTAGGCGAGGTTGACGTGCATCGACCAGATGCAGATGGCAATGAAGCCGCCCCAGAACGTCAGGCCGGACCAGGCGCAGACGATGCCGACGACAGCGCGTCCGGGGATGTCGGTCCCGCGGCAGAGTCCGACGATGCAGAACACGAGCGCCAGGATCGGGATCACGATCAGGAGCCCGGCGACCATCGACACGATGCCGAGGAACACGCCCCATCGCGTCATCTTCGTGCCGCGCTTGGGGCCGGTCACCTCGTGGGCTTCTACCCACTGTGGTGGTGCGTAGTTGGTCATGATCCTGTCCCCTCGGTGGTTGCCGGCGACCGTACGCCGGGCTTCCGACATTGCCCGCTAGAACAGCGTCGGTGTCCCCGCGGCGATGCCGGTCCTACAGGCGCGGACCGCGGCTCCGTCCCACCCGCGGTCGCGGAACGCTTCCCGGAGTTCGCGGGAGAGTCGCACCCGTTCCGAGCGGGGGAAGCTGATCGTGCGGAGCGCGGTCGACGCGTTCCGGTGCCGGCCGCGCTGCACCCGCTCGAGCATGTTCCCGCGGTGTGTTCCTGGTGCCAGGTGGGATGCGGCCGGGTCGACGTCGACGTGCACGCACAAGGGCACGTCGCACGCGTGCAGCAGCAACGTCGACGGAGGCAACGGCATACCTGTCAGGTGTTCGTAGAACCAGCGCGGTGGGCGCATGGCTCGTTGCCCGCCGTCCGGCTGGGGAAGCCAGAACCGGCCGTAGCCATCGTCACCGATCGCGCCGGTCCAGATCCAACAATCCGACGTCGCCGGCCCCTTCACGACGTGCGACCAGAACCGTTCATCGGCGGGTACCCGGGTACGACCGCTCACCGCTCGATGCCGTCGTGGCCGCGGAACTGCTCGGGCATCGTTGGCCACTGCTCCGTCATCGACGCGCCGGCCCCAGGATGCTTCGGCAGCCCCGCGTCCGGATCAAGGCCAGCGGAACGCATCATGTCTCGGTCACGCCGCTCGAACGCGTCAAAGCCGCGCTCGTCACGGCCCTCGTCACGCTCGACCAGGTGCGCACGGAGGTAGTCGGCGAGCGGCCGGTCGTTCCCGGCAATAGCGTGCAGGCGCACGGTGCGGAGCTCGTCGACGTCGACACGCTCCCAGGCGATCGGATGTCCAGCGCGTTCCGCAACCGCGCCCACGTAGGCGCTCTGGGATCTCGTGTTCCCGTCACGGAAGGGATGGATCGCTGAAAGCTCCCCCCACCGGTCAGCGAGGCGGTCGGCGAACGTGTCCGCGTCGAGGCCCGTGAGGTAGTCCTCCCGCTCGAGCTTGCCGAACAACGTCGACAGGTTCGCGTCGATGTACTCCGGTCGGCAGTACGGGATACCCGTCCCCGTGGCCTGCACGTCGACGTCACGGATCTGACCCGCGATCCCGGGCACGAGGTCGCCGAACATTCGATCGTGGATGCGCTGCAGGTACTCGTAGTCGGGACGGCTTGGGACCGGCTCGGCGCGAACCTCGGCCATCGTGACCGACGCGAACTCGTTCATCGCCTCGTCGAGCTGCTCGTGCGTCCGGTAGCCGGCTGCGTTCACCAGCACCCCGCCACTGCCCGGGTAGGTGTACTTGTCGTCGACGCTCATCCGCTCCCCCGCAGGACGTCGACGCTCAGCGCTGGCGGAGCGGAAACCCGTGCTTCGCCGCGAGCTCCGCTCGCGCGTCCTCCGGGGACAACGTTCCCTCGAGGATGCGACGGGCACGGCCCAGCGCTTCCTCGTTCGGGAAGTGCCCGGCCAGCTGCTGCCCCTTCTCGATCAGCGCCATCTCCCGCTCAACGTCGATCGTTCGCTTCGAGTCGTGCTCGGTCTTGATGCTCATCGGGACTCCCCTGTTCGAGTCAAATTCTACCAACCGGGCGGTCGTAGCGCAGTGTGGACCTAGGTGCGGTTGCGTCGGACGATGAGTACCGAGCACACGGCGATGACGGCCAGCGACACCGCGGTGATGCTCGCGTTGATCGCGCCGGCTGTCTCGGAATCGATCGACAGCGCGGCTCGGAGGATCGTCGGGATGCCGTTGAGGAGACCGACGGCGGC
The DNA here is from genome assembly GCF_048755855.1 of Curtobacterium sp. L1-20. Taxonomy (GTDB): domain Bacteria; phylum Actinomycetota; class Actinomycetes; order Actinomycetales; family Microbacteriaceae; genus Curtobacterium. The sequence goes on from NZ_CP151472.1 coordinate 81,664, forward strand.
GAGTAGGCCGCCCCCCATCGCGGCCGCGACGCTCGCACCGCGGAGCCGATCGTCAGCGCTGCGCAGGTTGTCCCGACGGCGGTCACGGAACCCGAGGGCGGCGAGCACGATCGCGTACACGAGGGTGCCGACACCGAGCACAAGGCCGGCGCAGGACAGGATCGTCCCCCACATCGCCCACATCGCCCACGTCGCGGGGCCGTCAATGACGCTCACGATGCGAGCCTCCCGATCAGGAGCACCAACAGCAGCGCGGCGGCGACACCGAGGACGGTGATCCCTGCGGGGCGTGGAACCTCGAACGGGAGGTCACCCCGCCCGGACAGTGCCAGCAGTCCCCCGCCGGCAACGAGGGCGATGATCGCCGGCACGGCGAGCACCCATCCGATGACGGTCATGACACAAGTCCTCTCAACAGTTCGGGTTCCTTCATCCTTGCTGTGGCCGGCGACACACGCCGGAGTGCCGGCGGTTACGCGCTGGCGTACTGGGGGAACATGCGGTCCATCGCCGCTTCGTGACGGGCGGCACGGTCGTGCTCGCCGCGGGTCCGGGAGAGCTCCGCGAATGTCTGCAGGGATGCGGTCGGTTCGGCGGGGGCGGGCCGGCGGCTCATCTCGGCGTAGTACCGGTCGGCGTCGTGCTCGGCCTGCTCGAGGCGGGCCCGCAGTTCGAGGACCTCGGCCATGAGCTCCGGGGCGGCCATCTGGAACCCGACCATGTAGCCGGCCTCGTAGACCTGACGCTGCTCCGGCGTCAGGCCCCACTCGCGGACGGTCTCGGTGGGGTCGGTGGTCGCGGCGTCGATCGCGCGGAACGCGGCCACGGTGTCGCCGGCGTAGAGGTCGTCGACGGCGGCGCGGGTGGCCAGCTGGACGACGTCGGGACGGACGGTGGTCGGACGCTCGAGCGTCATCGCCATCACGCGGCCTTCCCCGTCTCGAGGGTGGTCTTGAGCTGGTCGATCCTGTCCGGGCGGAAGCCGCTCCAGGAACCGGTCTCAGTGTCGGTGACGACGATGGGAGCATTCGTCCCGAGGGTGGTCTTCCACTCCTCGATCTGCGCCTGGTCGACGTCGTCGAGGTGCAGCTCGGTGTACTCGATGCCGGCGGATACGAGACCGCGCTCGGTGGCCTTGCACATCCCGCAGAAACCGGACTTGCTGTAAACCGTGATGCTCATCGAAATCACCTTCCAAAGATTGTGATGCAGTGGGGACCCTCCCCCGTTGCATGCTTCTATTCTACGCTGTTAGCACCTATTTCGGTACCCTTTTCCTGCTTTTTCTTCGCCCTTTTTGTGCCGGGCGGCACACCTGTTGGCACGCATTGTTCTGCATTGCTCTGGCACCAGGGCATGACGTTTACGCAAGTGCGGCTGGGGCATTGCGGACAGCGGGAGGGCTGGTAATCCCCTGGCGCATTGGACGCGTTTCGTCATTCCCGTGAGTCGATAGGAATAGCGGGCTGCGCATTCTGCAACACTGTCGTCCCTGCCAGCCGCGCAGCGGCCCCTCCGTTTCGTCTACCGGCGGGCTGCGTCGCGGACCCCTTCCCAGTACGCGACCTCCCGGCCCGTCTGCGCCGCGCGGTGCATGAGTTCGTAGGTCCACTCCTCGGGTCCCGTGTGCCCTTCGCGGCGGTGCTGGATGCGGGCGTCGATGTCCGCGTCGTCCAGTGCGATCCGCTCCTGACGGTCACGGATGCGCTGTTCCGCGACCGCGCGGCTGTGGTTGAGCTGGTCGGGGTGATCCTCGACGGCCTGCCGGCCGCGGGCAGCGTCCTCCGGGTGATGGGCGGCGGCGGCGCTGTGGATGGCCGCGCGGGTGGCCTCCAGCTCGGTCGCGGTGCTGCGGGTGCGCATCATGGTTTCCCCTCTCCTGGTCAGGCGATCTCGTAGCGGGCGGCGGTGCACACCTCGCGCGGGCTGTTCTGCACGGCGCCGAGCGTGTAGCGCTCGGTGCAGTCGCAGGACCCACTGGTGCGGGTGTTGTCCTCGAAAGCGTCATCGTCGTTCATGTCTTTTCCTCCCTCTCGTTTTTTTGCCGTGAAGGCGACTTGTCGCCGCTAGGACGGGAGGGTGGAGTGCAACTGGTCGTGGAATACCGGACTGAATGGAGCGAAGCGGAATGAGGGAGGATATGCCGCGAAAGCCAGTTGCGCGGAGCCCGGACGTCCGTATGCTGCCGAAGGCTTCACGGCAAATAAACGGGGCCGCAGGCCCGGCAGGGCCGGCGTTCCGTCGCCGGCTCCATTGCGACGGCTTGCCGGCGCGCCAGGGGTGTGGGGGCGGGCCGCCTCCACGGGCGGCCAAAGGCCGGCCACGCCCCTCAGCCGCCCGCGGTCGGCGGCTTTATCTGGATCACCTAAACCGGCGATAGGTCCCTAAACGGTGCTGGTGGCCGTGGTGGTGACGTCGATGTCGTCGTGGTCGCACTCCCAGAACACGGACCGGACTTCGTCCGCGATGTGCTCGGGCAGCTGCTCGTTCGTCCACGCCGATTGCGGAAAACGAACGGTGACGGTGACGGTTGTCATCGGTTCCGTGAAGGACGGGCCGTGCCCGGCTCCGCCCCATTCGTATTGCCAGGCGAACGCGACATGTCCCACCGGGCCGCCGTGGTACCGGTCGAACACGGCGCGGTGTTCGTCGTCGTCGTGTCCCGGGCGACGGGTGCAGGTCCACCGGGTGCCGTCGACGTCGTGCGTCGTCGCCCCACACACGTGCACGCGCGGGTCGACGTCGGCGCCGGGTGCCATGTCCGCGGCGGGTGCGTTGGGGTCGGTCTGCTCGTCGCCGAGCGTGTCGGGGCGTTCGTAGGTGATGTGCACGAGGGGTTCCTCTCTAGAGTTCGTGGGCGGCCTCTGGTCTGACGGCCGCGGGTTGGGGGCCGCGCCGCCGCCGCTATCGGCGGCGCGGCCCGTCCGGCTACTGGTGCGCGGGCGTCGGGGTGAGGTCGACGTGCTGGAGCAGGAACCGGACCGCTTCCCAGGCGGAGAGGGTCGGGTACTGCCAGGCACGGTCGCCGTCGTTGAAGTCCTCGCCGTGGCCGCCGGTGAGGTCGCGGTCGGCGGTGAGGTCGCCGTCGTCGTCGCAGAGGACCAGGTGCGGCATGTTGCTGCGCTCCTGGACGATGCGTTGGGCGGCGAGGTGGCCGGCTGGGCTGTAGGCCCGGGTGGTGAGGATCCCGTCGCAGGAGTACCGGACTTCGGTCGGGAGCTCGTCGCCGTCGCCGGCGACGAGGGTGGTGCCGTTGTCGTCGTAGCTGTCGGTCTGCCCGTTGAACGAGCGCCCCTCGAACCGGCTGGCGATCGCGTCGACCTGCGCGATGGTGGGGCCGTCGACGTGGCTGACGTCGATCCACGCCGACGCGGTGCCGGTGGAGCATCGAACGGAGAACTTCACGCCCGGGAACGCCGCACGCAGCTCCTTGCGGAGCAGGGCCGCGACGGTCTTGGTGGGGATGATGGTGGTAGTCATGGTGGGTCGGTCCTTTCGAGGGCTGGACGTGTGTTGGAGATCGCGGCGGGGGCCGAATACGGTCCCCGCCGCGCCGCGTCTGCGGGGGTTAGTGCTCGGTCCACCCGTCGGGCAGGGACACGGGCCGGTAGCACTCGATGTGCACGTAGGCGAGGCCGTCGAACTGGCCGGAACCGTCGTAGGTGGTGGTGACGCTGTGGCGTTCCCAGTCGAAGTCGTCTCCGGTGAAGGTCGTGACGCGGTCGTTCTCGTCGAGCGCGACCAGCTCGTCCGCGTTCGCGACGTCGGTCCCGCACCAGGGGCACCGCATCCCGTCGTAGGTCTCCCCGTCGTCGGTGATCTCCTCGACCACCAGGGCCGGGTACACGGTGTTCCGGACCAGGGTCGTGACCCGGTCCCGGACGCGGAGGGCGAGGTCCGGGTGCTCGGTGAGGAGTTGCTGCACCTGCGCCAGCACCGGCTCCGCCGCCGCCTCATCGACAGGGGCAGTGGTGGCGGTGTGAGTGGTAGTCATGGGTGGTCGGTCCTTTCGGGGCTGGCTGTGGAGGGTGGATCAGGCGGCCGGGACCAAATTCGAGTTGGTCCCGGCCGCCTCTTCGTCACTCCTCGTCGTCGGTGCGGGTGAACGTGTCGACGAACGTCGTGAACTGCGGACCCGCGATCGACGCGGTGTGGGTCAGCACGTAGCCCATTCGGCTACGGCTACGGATGTCCTCGTCGCGTTCGCCGAGCTTTCGCAACTGGCGTTGCATGTCGTCCTCCCCGACGACCGGGACGAACGTGGTGAGCGTGTCGATGTGCTGCATGTGGTTCCTCTCTCCCTCTCGTTGTTTTGCCGTGAAGGCGACTTGTCGCCGCTAGGACGGGAGGGCGGAGTGCAACCCCGGAGGGTGAGACGCTCCGAGAAGTTCCGGGGGGAGCGCAGCGGAGGGAGGAAGTTCTCGCGTGCGGATCGGCCGGAGCGGGTTGCGCGCAGCCCGGACGGACGTACGCTGCCGAAGGCTTCACGGCAAAGCAACGGCCCGAAGGGCCTCACAGTGCCGGCGGAGCCGGCTCCACCGGGAGCGCAGCGACTCCCGGCCCCCGGCCGGAAGCCCTGAACACGCCCAGTCGTCGGCGGGTCCGGCAGCACACGGGTCTGGCGGCTGGTTGCATCCGGGTATGCGTAGTCGTCGACGCGGCCCGGGCCGCGATTCCCAGTCCCGGCAGCGGCACCGTCCCCTCGAGCGTGACCGTCACCTCGATCGGGACGACGCCGGCGGCGGCTACCTCGAGGACGAGGGCGCGTCGGGATCCTCGGAGCGTCCCGCGGTGCTGGTCGCGGACCCGCGGTGGGTGCAGCCGGCGGAGCTCATCGGCTGCGACGTTGACGGCTGCAGCAGCATCGCGGTGCCGGAGGCGTGGGAGCTGGTCGACCTCGACACCGGCGACGAGGCACCGGGTCGGTTCTGCGAAGAGCATCAGCTTGCCTGGCTCACGCGGCCACGCCCCGCATCGGCGGCGTAGCGGCCGTACGGTGGTCGGTGCTGGGCGGGATCTGACCTAGTCGAGTACATGCCCCGGTCCCGCTCGGCGTCTTCTCCAGCTCCATGAACGTCGGACCGGTTACGGTCGCCGCGGTTGGCATGTGCGTGTCCACCGCTCGCGCGGTGTCGTCCGTTCCTTGACTTTCGGGACGGCGCCGCGCGTTCAGCGCCGGCGCTCGCGTGTGGTGGAGTGTCGGCGGGGGCGGGATTCACGGGGTCTGGGGAGATCACATCCCGCCCTCGAGCCGCCGGCACCTGACGGGGCCGGCGGCTCGTCTCCCGACCCACGGAGGGTTTGGACGTTCAGCGCTGTCCTGAGCTGTGGTTCACGGGCGGGGACGCACCCTGGGGTGCATGCACGATCGGGGTGAACTGCATCAGCATCTGACCGAAGTCGAACAGGAAGCGCTCGCCTGGCTCGTCGAGGGGCTCGACGATCCGACCGACCGCGGGGGCCGCGACCCTGCGGACCGACCGGATCCGTCCTCGTCGTCTGCGGCCCGCCGGAGGCGGTGACAGCCGCGAGCTCCGTCGAGCGGCTCCGGGGAGTGACGAGGGGGCGGAGCCCCTTCGTGCGGTGGCGCCAGCCGACGCGCAGCCCACGGACACCGAGACGGCCCGGTGGGACATGTTCGGGCCGTGATGGGGCACGATCCGGTGCCGGGTGGGCGTGGGGGCCGCTGGCTGCGGCCCCACGCCGGTTCACCTACTCGGCGGCCGTGTCCTCGCCGTCTGCCTCCGCGGCGTCGTCCGGCTCGTCGTCGGGCTCGATGCCTGCGGCCAACTGCTCGACTCGGCTGAGCGGGTATCCCCACTCGGCCAACTGGGTCAGGTAGCCGCGGGAGTGCTGGTCCGGGGTGCGCCACCACTCACGGTTCGCGGTGTTCTCGAACCCGGCGAACACGACCGCGAGGGACAGGTGCAGCCCCTTGGCGGGGTGTTCCTCGACCCACTGAGAGAGCGTGTCGGCTTCCCACCCGCTGGTCTCGATGCCGAGCAGCCCCCGGGCAGTGACCGTGCCGGACGAGTATCGGGTGTCGGCGTAGCGGGTCAGCGCGACCGCGAGGAACCGGGCGGCGTCCTTCGGCGCGGTCTTGCGCTGCAACAGGCCCGCGATCCACTCGCGCCGGACCTGGTCCGCGGCGTCCCACGCCTTGTTGTTGGCGATCAACGCGCGGCGGGCTGCCTTGCGTTCCTCGGCCTCGGCTTCGCGGTCCTCGTCGGACTTCTCCGTCTCCGGCGTCCCGCCGACCTGGATGGTCGCGCGGTAGCCGAGGTAGCGGGGGTGGTGGGCGTCCGGGGTGGTGCACACCTGCACCGGCTCCGGTTCACCCCACTGCCGGACCGCCCACGCAACGCCCGCGCAGTCGGCGTGCGACTCCGGGTCGAGGGGGTGGCGGTCGGCGTACTCGGTGACGTCATCGGCGGCGTCGGTGAGGCGGTCCAACGACTCGTAGTCGTCGTCCTCCCCCACAACCCGCTTCCCGTCCGCGATCAGCGCGTCCCGGACCGCCGCGCGGGCCGCGCGGTGTTCCCGGTCCTGCCGCAACTGGGTCGCGTAGTGGGTCAGTTCGTCATCGTCGTACCCCTCGGTGATGCACTCGTTCAACGCCGCGACGGCGTCCTCGTCGCCGTCGAACTCGGCCAGGATCAGCGCCTGCGTGAACGTCGCCTGACCACTGGTCACGGCGGCGGACGCTGCATCCGACTTCGCCACCGTGAGGGTGGCCTTCACGGTGTCCCGCTTCGTACCGGTCTCCTTGGCGATCGCGGTGACCGACAGGCCCTCCAACTCCAACTGCCGGTACGCCTGCAGCCGGTCGGCGTCCGTGAGGGCGGTGCGGCGCTCGTTCGCGACCAACTGCTCCGCGATCCGCGCCGCCTTGCTGTCGCCGCGCTCGGTGACGAACACCGGCACGCTGGTTCCGGCCTCCCGGGCGGCAAGGACGCGCATCTGGCCGTCGCGGACCACCACGGCCCCGTCAGCGTTGCGGTAGCCGATGGTCGGCAGGAGGACCCCGTGTCGCTTCACGCTGGCCAGGAACGCGGGGTCGAGGTCGGCCGCGGTGCGGACGTTGTCCTCGATCACCACGTCAGCGGCGGGCACCTGCACCAGGTCAACGCCAGTTGCGGTCGGTGCCGCTTCGATGGTGGCTTCCTCGGGGTGGGGCTGGTCCGTCAGGTGGGTGACGGTGATGTGTTCTGCAATGCTCATGGTCTTGCTACGCTTTCCGGTAGTGACCGGGTGCGGGTCCTGGCAGTTACCGTCTGTCGGGAATTCCGCACCCGGTCTGTTTCATTCGGTGGGTGCTACTCGGTTGGGTTAGGCGTTGCTGCCGCTGACGGCGTGCAGCCATGCGGTGGTGACCTGGGCGCGCTGCGCCGGGGTCAGGGGCACCGTGTCGCCCTCGTCGTCCACGGACACGAACACACCTGCCCCGTGGAGCCGGTACCCGGTCGGGTAGCCGCCGAGGCGGCGCACGGTCTCGGACAGGACCGGGCTGTGCTCGGCCCGGTACAGCCCTTCGTCGTCCACGAACACGTCGATGCCGTTCGGGAGGCCGACGACGTCGAACAGGTCGGAACCGATCGCCTGGTTCAGGCTCGCGACGTGGGAGCCGTCGGGGCCGACGGTGATCCGGACGTCCTCCATCGTTCCGTCGACGTTCAGGCGAAGCCCGATCAGTCCGGACGTGGTGCGGGTTGCTGTCTTGGTCATTTCGTTTCTCCATTCCCCTCCTCGTTTTTTTGCCGAGAAGGCGGTTTACCGCCTAGCGGCCGGGAGGGGTGTGTCTACCCGAAGGGCGGAGGGGGAGAGAATTTCGGCGCGAAATAAGGGAGCGAAGCGACCGCGTGCCGAAAATCTCGGAGGATCCGGCCGCGCAGCGGCTAGACACGGCCCGGGAGGCTGCTACGAGGGAGCGCGAGCGACCGAGCCGCCGAAGGCTTCTCGGTGAAAAAACGGGCCGCCAGGCCCGCAAGCACAGCGCCGGCGAAGCCGGTTCCTCATAGTCAGAACAGTCCGCCGGAGGCGGGGCAGCTCAGACCAGGACAGCCCGCCGGCACGGCGGCCCGCACTGCTGTTCCCCTCGAGGAGCTCGCCGGCGCCGAGACCTGGCCGCGGACGCGAAGCGGCCCCGGCCTGTCGGGGAAACAGGACCGGGGCCGGCTGCAGCTCGAACACAGTTGGGGGAACTGCCCGAGCCGCGACGTCCGGGTCATCTGGGGGGAAACGCTCCGGACGTGGCCCACACGCTACGCCGGGTCATCGGCCTGAGCAATCGGTGCTCCTACGAACGCACTGGGACCTCGGTTCGGTGCTTCACAGCCGCCCGCCACACCCACGCTGCAGTCGCCGCCTGACCACTCCCCCACTCGATCAGGACCGCATCGTTCGTCGCCGCGATCGCCTTCGCTTCCACCCGACGGTCCACACCCCGGTAGGTGCGGATCCATGCCCACACCGGAGCCGCCGGCGCCACATCACCCACGGGCCCGCCACGGGCCTCCTGAGGGATCGACACGGCTTCCTCGGGCACCCAGCGGCCACACCGGCGGACACCCATCAGCGGCGGCTCTGCGGCCGCAGAGACCGCCTCGTGACTCGGTCCATCGGCAACCACACGTGGTGCTCGAACCGCATGTGGACGAGCTGCACGTAGACGACGTCACCGTCGGCCTGCTCGACGAAGCCGGGGCACGTCTGCGGGCCCGACCGGGTGAACTCGACTCGCACCCACACCGCCGGATACCCGGACACCCGGTCCGGCGCCGGCGGGGCGTCGATGCCGAGCGGCTGGTCCTCGGGCGGATCGGGGTGGCTCGGCGGAGCCCACCGGTGTTCGGGCATGCCCCCGATAATGACCGCGGCCTCCGACACACGCGGTCAGCGGTCGTGTCGGCGGTCGGTCTGCACCTGGCCGATGAGATCCATCGTCCGCTCGAGCGCGGCCGCGGTCACCGCGTGATCGGCCGCGGAGCGGTCGAGGAGGTTCAGCTGCTTGATCGCACGCCGGCGCGCAGCCGCGATCTCGTCGACGGTGAGCCACCGCAACCGCTCGAGCTCATCGTCCACCCCGCGGAGCGTACGCACTGCCTTCCGACGGGCCCGGAGAGTGGGCATACTGCCGACATGCGTGAAGACGTGACTGACCCAGAATCGAGCACCGTCGCACCTCGCCGGCGACGCGGCATCAGAGCGGTCTTCGACTTCTTCGATTCGATCGGCCCGCTAATCGACGGCGTCGGCGTCCTCGCGTTCGCCGTCCTCGCGATCTGCGTGGCGTACCAACAGATCACCGGGCACCAACTCCCCTAGCGGCGCACCGCGCCTACTCGGGCGCAGTGCGCGACAGCGCCGGCCCTCGATCCGCGCAGTTGCCGGTGTGTCGCATTGGTGCGCTATGCTGAGTCATGCGTCATTAGTGCGCGCCAAAAGCCAGTCCACCGGACTGGCTTTCCTCATGTCTGGCCGTAGGCTGGACTCGCTCGCGATGACTCTGCCCTTATCGCAGCTCAACCAGGCCGGTCTCCACCAGGACCGGCCTTTTTCATGCCCCGACGCCGGATCACACAGCAGCGCTCCTGCTCCGTGCATAGGGGTAGCGACGCCCGCCGGGCGCCCGCGCCGGCTGCCGGCGTTCTAGACCCCCGCCCACCACTGGGCGGGCTGGCCGAATGGCCAACCCCGAAGGAGGCACCATGACCACCGATACCCCTTGGGTGGACGTGCTGTTGGCTTCCGGGGGCTACATCACCATCGGCGGCTCTGTCGTCGCGGTGCTCAGAAACAAGTCCTTCTGGGACTTCGTGACGCACGTCGTCGACGTGCTCGCTGAGCGCTCGTTGGTGAAGGACCCGAAGAAGGCCCGACGCGCAGCCAAGCTGCGCCACGGCAACTCCGGGAAGAAGTAGCCCGCCGGTTCAAAAAGCCGACCCTCATTCGGTAGGGAGAGCTCCGCCTTCCATCGTCTCGTATGGGGTACCTCTGATGAGACTTCGCTGTCCGATAGCCGATCGGCTGGTGGAGCTGCCGTTACCCGATCGTTCCTTGCGCTAACAGTTGGCGCCGCTGGATGATGCGAACACCATTCACGATGTTGTACGGGGGTACACATGAATCGCAAGACTGGTCTTCTCGCCGCGGGCTCCGCGGCCGCCGCGGTGCTATTCGCCGTGACACTCTCCACACCGGCCAGCGCCGCCACCGACGACGCGACTCCGTTCGGACTCACCGACCCGGCCGCGATCGCCAAGGTGCAGCAGCTGCAAACAGATGGCGTCGACGTCATCAGCGCCTCACAAGCCGACTACAAGGCCACCACGACTGGTAGTGCCAGCAGTCAGGCAGTCACACCGCAGGCGCTGCCATCCGGTTGTCACCTCTCGGTGATCATCTACCGCACGAACCGCGTCATCACCGGGTCCATGCTGACCTCGTGCAACTTCGGGTTCACCGCCGGCGTCATGACCTCGACGATGACCCATTACAACCCGGACTTCGGCATCTGGGACTCCACCGTCGCTACCGGCCGCACCACCGGCGCCGGCCGCGACATGGCGATGGACAACCACTACAACTGCAGGAACGGCAACGCCAGCAACTACCGCTACGTCGGCACCGGTCAGCTCGTGAAGGGCAAGACGACCTACTCAGCCGCCGCGTACGACACCTTCGACACCAACCAGCCCTGCGGCACCTGACCCACGCCTGACGCAGAAGGGGCCGCAGGCATCCGCCTGCGGCCCCTTCTGCGTCAACGCTGCGGCTGATCGAGAAGCTGCTGGATCCGCTCCACCGGCCTCAAGTCACCTGCGCAGACCGCCGACACGATCCCGACCACGTCGACACCCTGACCATGCAGCAGCACCTCGGGCCGGCTTGCATCCACGACCTGCCACTCCCCCGCTGTCGCAGTGATCGCGTTCCCCAACGCGATGCCCGCTGACCAGCGCAACGCCTCCTGGTGCTCGAGGTCGGCTCGGGCGCGCACGACGGCGTCGACGACCGCGGCAACAGACGCATCCTCCCCGAGTTCGAACCGATCCCGGAAGACCTCGTCGCCCTTAGCAGCATGCACCCGCGCCACGCGTCCGATCGCGTCCGGAACGAATTCCGCCGTCCTCCGCTCGAGCCCCTCCGGCAACGGACTCCGGCCCCTCGACAACGTCACCATGACCGGCACGCTAACACCGGCACAGGACACCGGCCAGAGCAGCCGGTGGAGTTAAACGGATACGACTCGTCAGACGCCAGATGACACCCTCCCCAGCGTCCGGTAGCCGATCGTCGAGCGAGACGGCCGGGCTTAGCGACGCGTCGCCCGGCGGCTAGTCGCGGACTGCAGTGTCCTGGTGGTAACTGCCGTGGCGGACGCGGTGGAGGTGCTCGAGAGCGGCGGTGAGGACCCGTTCCGCGCTCGCGAGCTCGGCAGGGTCTCCGTCACGGGTTCCGGCGGCGGTGGTAGCGGCGTGGTCGGCGATGGCGCGGGCAACGATCACCATCGCCAACGCGCGTTCGACGGGCTCGGCGGTGTGGCGGAGCATCTTCCGGGTGCGGGCGCTGAGCGCTGCTAGGCGGAGCTTGTGCCCGGTCATGACGCGTCCTTGCCTGCGGAGACGAACACGGCGCTGAGGTACCAGGTCAGTAACTCCACCGGATCCTCCGCAGGGTCCACGGCGTCGGCGGGGTCCACGGTGTCGGCCGCCGCCGGCGGAGCGGGAAGCTCCTCGCGGGCGTGCGCTGGGAGGAGGGCGAGGAACCGGGACCGTGGGACGGGATCGAGGACGCCGCTGCGGGTCCGAACGGAGTCAGCGGTGACGCCCGTCATCTTCGCGAGGTCGTCCAGGGTGAACCCGCACACTCGGGCGGCGGCGAGCAGGGACCGGGTGAGCCGGTGCGCCGGGCGCCGGTCCTGGCCGCCCGCGGTCATCTCGGCATGTTTCGCTGCAGCCAGCAGTGCACGGAGGGCGTCGTGCTCTTCCGGGCTGCGGGTCACGTGGAGAAGATCCTGGGGACGGATGATGGAGCCGCGGCTGGGGTTCGGTGTCGTGGTACTCATCGGGTTCGTGTTGCTGGTCGGCTGGGCTACTGCTGGTAGGTGGAGGTGGTGGTCGCGGCACCGATACCGATGACGAACAGGATCAGCAGCGCCCAGCCGATGACGAACAGGCCGTTGAGGACGAGCCCGGTGATCGCCATGCCGCGGCCGGCGGGTTCCTTCCGGAGTCCGACGATGCCGAGGATGAGTCCGACGAGGGGTACGAGGAAGGTGAACCCGGCGACGATGGAGACCAGGCCGAGGATCATGCTCGTGACGCTCAAGCCCTTCGGCGGGCCCTGCTGGTAACCGACCACGACATGCTGCGTGGGCGGACCGTAGGCGGGGGCATGCTGCCCGTACGGGGGGTTCTGCTGGGACGGGTTGTACGGGTCGCTCATGTGGTGTCTCCGAGGAGTGGAACGTGGTGGGAGCACGATCGGCGGGCCGCAGGGAGGCGCGGCCCGCCGAGCATGGTTCGGGATTGGTGAAGTCCCAGGGCCTCAGGTCCTGTCCTGAGGGGCACCGTTACCGGGGGTCAGGCCCGATGACGGTGATTCAGGGTCCGACCGGCACGGATCGTGTGTGCGAGCATGTGCCGGCCGGACCCTGAACTCGTTAGACGTTGTCCTGCACGTCACCGTTCTGGCGGCGACGTCGGACGATCAGCAACCCACCACCAAGGGCGAGGAGCAGGATCGCGATCCCGATGCCGGGGCCGACGAGCTCCGTACCCGTGAAGGCCAGACCAGTCGGCGCGGGAGCCACCGGAGGAACCGGAGGAGTGATTGCCTTCACGTTCGCCGTTGACGGGTCCGAGCCGATCGGGTCACCCGACGGGTCGGTGCCGGTCGCGGTGGCGGTGTTCGACAGGGTGCCGCTGGTGAGGTCCGCCGCGGTGACGTGGTACGTCGCCGTGCAGGTCACCGAAGCACCCGGCGCCAGGGAGGCGGCCGCCGCCGGGCAGGTCGGGCCGGAGAGCTTTCCGGAGCCGGTGAACTTCCCTTCCTTCGCAGTGACGTTCTTCTCGGTCACGTTGCCCGTGTTGGTGATCTTGAACGAGTACGTCACGACCTGACCGACGGTGGTGATCTTCGCCGTGTCGGAGGTCTTCACCAGCGCCAGCGCCGGGTGCGGCGTGTTCGGCACCGTCACAGTCGACGGCGGCGAGGGCGGCGTGTTGCCACCGTCCGGCGTCTTCCCACCGACCGTCGCCGTGTTCGTGACCTTGCCCGCGTCAACATCCGCCTGGGTGAGCGTGTACGTCGCGGTGCAAGTGACCACGGCGGCGGGTGCCATCGTTGCGGACTCTGCCGGGCAGGTGATCGGCGAGAGCTGGCCGGTGCCGGAGAACTTCGAGTCGTCGATGGTGGGGTCCGTGATCGTCACGTTGCCGGTGTTGGTGACGACGAAGGAATACGTCACGACCTGACCGACCTTGTACGACTCCTCGTCAGTCGGGGACGCGGACTTCACAACCTTCATCGACGGCGACTGCTCGACCGGGACCCGGACGTTGGACGGGTCCGACGTCACGCTGGGGCCGGTGGGCGGTGTGCCGCCCGCGGTGGCCGAGTTCGTGATCGCAGCGCCCTTGTCGAGGTCTGCCTGCGTGGTCGTGTAGGTCGCCGTGCAGGTCTCGTCAGCGCCAGCAACCAGCGTCGAGGTCGGGCAGACCACGTCGGACAGGGTGCCAGTGCCGGAGAAGTCGCCCTCGTTGACGGTGACGTCGCGGAGGGTCACGTTGCCGGTGTTGGTGACCTTGAACGAATAGGTCACCTTCTGGCCGGCCTTGGTGATCGACTTCGTGTCCGAGGACTTCACCACGCTCACGCCCGGCTGCGGGGGCGTGGGCAGGGTGATCTCCGACGGCGGCGTGGTGATCGGCGGCGCGTTGTTACCCGGCGGGGTGCCGGTCGCGGTCGCGGAGTTCGTGACGGAGCCAGCGTCGACGTCAGCGCTGGTCAGCGTGTAGGTGGCGTCGCACACCATCTGCGCGCCAGCTGCGAGCGTCGTTGCCGGGCAGTCCACGGCGGACAGGTCACCGGTGCCGGTGAACTCGCCCTCGTTGACCTTCACGTCGTTCATCGGCAGGTTGCCGGTGTTGGTGACGGTGAAGTGGTACGTGACCTTCTGGCCCGGCGTGTACCGGTCAGCGTTCGCCGGGTCGACCGACTTCACGATCGACAGCCCAGGGGCCGCGACGGTCACTGGGGTGGTGGTCGACGACGGGTTCGAGCTGACGTCGGCTCCCGTCGGGGACGTGCCGGTGGCAGTTGCGGTGTTGTCCGCGGATCCCGCAGTCGCGTCCGCTGCGGTGATCGTGTACGGGTCGTCCGCGGTGCAGGTGGTCGATGCGCCCGGGGCGAGGGTCGTGACCGGGCAGGTCACAGCGCCGGCCTTCGGGTCGCTGATCGCGAGCGCGTTCACCGCGACGTCGCCGCTGTTGGTGACGTCGAAGGTGTACTTGATCGTGTCACCGGCGTCGGTGATCGTGTTCGCGTTCACGTCCGTCGGAGTGCCCGCGCGCTTCGTGAGCGACAGGGCAGGCTTCTCGAACGTGACGGTGGTGTCACCGGGCGGGTTCAGCCCGCTCGAGGTGATGTTGTCCGGACCGTTCGTGTAGGAACCAGCCGTGGTCGAAGTGACCGGCACCGTGATCGTGCACGAGGTCTGGCCAGCGTTCAGAGTGCCGTTGGTGATAGCGATCGACGTCGCACCCGCGGTTGCGGCCGTCGTCGCGTCGCAGGTGCCGCCGGTCGCGCCGGAGCCGACGGTGAGCCCAGCGGGCAGAGCGTCCGTGAAGGACCAGCCGGCCTTGGCGGCGAGCTCGCTGGTGTTCGTGACGGTGAAGGTCAGCGTCGACGTGCCACCCGTGGCCGCGACCGCCGGGCTGAACGACTTGTCCAGCTGCGGAGTCACGTCCAGGATCCGAATGTTGTCGAACGCGGCGTCGTTACCCCCGCCGGACGGATTGGTGTTCACCATGCGGATACCCACCGACGATCCGGACAGCAGAACGGAACCGTTCGAGGTGTAGGTCCCGACACTTGAGGCGAAAGCCGGCGTGTCGCCGACGGCCGGGGCGGTGATGACGCGCGCCGACGTGCACGCGTTGATGACTCCGCCGACCGGCGTCGGCGTACCAGCCTCATTGACGAACGAGAACTGGTAGAGCGGGGCGGACACGTTGCAGTTCTGCGCTGCAGTGTCGACGCTGAAGGTCAGGAACCGTCCGGCCGATGAGGCGAGCGGGATGTTCGTCGCCGTCTCAAACTCCGAACCGGTGTTGGTTACGGTGCCTTCGGTGTAGGCGGTGACGGCATTGTTGGTTGCCGGGTTAGCGGCGCCGTTGTACGACCCGAGGACCCAGGCGAGTTGGCGAACGTGTTCGAAGCTGTTCGCAGATGCGCAGTTGCCAGCTGAGGTTGCGTTGAAGTTGAGGACTTGGCCGTTGCAGTTGGTCAGCCATGAGGTACTCGCGGTGTACCGCTGGCCCGTGGCGCCGGTGTACGCGGACAGGAGTTGCGGAGTGGTGCCAGGGGTGTTCTGGAAGTCCTCGGTGTACACCGTGGTCGGTGCGGACGGCGTACCTGGATTCCCGGGAGCAGCGTCGGCTGCACGGGGCGCAGCGAGGCTGATGGCGGACAAGCCGCCGATGGCGAGCGCGGTCAGAGCGACGCCCGCGACGACACGTCGCAAACCACCCCACCTCGTCGCTGTCAGTTCTTTCTGGCGTGCTGACACAGGTTTTCCTCCCAGTACGAGCCCAGCGCACACAGCTCCCCTGATCGGGGCCGCTCGGGGCTACTCAAAGCTGAGTTTCGCGTGTGAACGTCCTTCCAGATAGGTCAGAACCCGACGTTCACCCTGAGGAGGCCAAGCTTCACCCTGGTTTGGTTCGGATCACGGAAATCGTGTGATCGGGCCGTTGCATGGCAACAGTTGCCGTTTAGCGCCCAGGGGCGTCACACTTCTGATGCGATGAGCAACCTCCCTGAGCTTTCGTCCACCGCTCCCCCATCTCTTCCGGACGCTGTGCGGAGCTCCGCTGCACAGGAGGGATGGGAAGCTGCAGCCGCGTTGGTCGAGCAGCACTGGGACGAACTCGCCGCCACGAATCCCACGGAGCTCCTCGACGCGGTGAAGAGCCTTCCCGGGGAGGCGTTCATGCGGCGCCCCGGGCTGCTGGTCGCCGCGAACCACCTCGAACACGTCGCCAACGGCGGCCGTGCAGCTCGGGTGCACCCGGCGATGGAACGCACCCAGCCGGCGTTCGCTGATCAGACGCTGCTGGATCGTCTCATCACGTTGACCAATGACTCCGCCGCCGCCCGCACCCAGGACCACCCCGTCAGAGCGGCGGAGATCGCTGAGCATGCGCTTGCGCAGCTCAACACCGCGCCGATCGCTGAAGCGGCAGCGATCGCGACGTCCCTGGCGCACCTGCGCATGCAGTGGGCGCGATCCCTCGACGCCGCCGATGCGCCCGCCGCTCGCGTCGAGTACGAACGGACCTACGAAGTCGCCCGGAACACCGGGCAAGCTCGAGTGGCGCGCCGAGCCGCCAGCCACGCCGCCTGGCTGCACGCCGAACGCGGCCGGCTTGACCTCGCCGACCAGTGGGTGCGCCGCGCCCACGACGAGAGCGTGACGGATGACCGGTACGACGCCGCCCTGCACATCACGGAAGCGCTCATCCGCACCGACCGCGACGACCTCGCCGGCGCGAAAATGCTCCTCGATCAAGCAGACGCGGTCGGGCTCGGCGAGTACTGGGCTGCCGCGCTCTGGGTGCGGTCCCTCCACGCACACAACGTCGCCGATGCTGCCGTCACTGAGACCCGACTCGCAAACCACGCGCAGGAACACCCAGGCGTCCTCGACAGCGTCGGGTTCAACGGTCGCCTCGCCCGCGCCTGTCGCGTCCGCGTCCTGCTCCTCCGCGGCCGCATCGTCGACAACCTCGATTCGCACGTGGAACTCTCCTACTCAGACCGCGTCATCGCGGCGGCGATCGCGCACGTGGAACGCCGCGACCGTGACGCGATGCGACTCAGCCAGCCCGTCACCGAAGATGGCGTCGAACCCCGACTGCAGTCCAACGCGCTCCTCGTCCACGCCGCCGCAGCACTCGCGCTCGGCTACACCGACACCGCCGCGCACGACTTCCTCCGCGCTGACGCGCTCATCCAGCACGCAGGCCTGCACACCGGGTACGAAACCATCGCCCCTGACGACCTCAAACAGCTCATCACGATCTCTGGCAGCGACACACAAGCCGCAATCCGGATCAGCTCCGCCCGCCGGGACCTCCCAGAGCTGACTCCACGGGAGAACGACATCCTCGCGTTGCTGACCACCGAGCTCACCGCCGGCGAGATTGCGACGACGCTGTTCATCAGCTCGAACACGTTGAAGACCATGACCCGACGGCTCTACCGCAGGCTCAACGTCACCTCACGGCAGCAAGCCGTCGACTACGCCCACCGCGCCGGGTTCCCAAACGGGTTCACCACCCCCAAGTAGTCCGGCCGCCTCCCTCGCCAGCCGGTCCCGGATCACACCAGCAGAGGACAGCCCTGCCGCGGCAAGGATCAGCGACCAGGCACGCGGGCCGATGTCACCCCAGATCGGTGACGCTTCACCCCGGCAACACGCCAATCATCACCCCTTCCAGCCCTACCGTTGCACGTGGAGGGCCTGATCCCCTTCCCAACGGGTCCGTCCCGCTCTCTGCCTAGCGGAGCCGGGACGGACGCCGCATCTCGAGCGCGGAGCGAACATGTGGGGGGCGTTCCGCGCGCACCGGGAAGGCCCCTATCCAACGAGCGGCCGGCTCGCGACCCGAACGCGCGCCGACCGCTCCCCGCCTCGTCAGACCTCAACCGCCTAGACCGGTAGCCCCTCAGCCTGAGCTGACAGCCCCCGCTCCCGGGACGGGCCGGGCCGGGCCGGGCCGGGCCGGGAGAGGATGAACACTCGATCCCGTCCCGCTGGGAAGTGGTGAGGTTCCCAACCCGGACACCGGCCGCCATGACAACTCGGTACCCGCGCCAGACGGTACTGGGACGCACAACCGAAGGGGTGGGCTCTTCGGAACGCCGGCCGAGATGCGCTGCCGTCCAACAACCGTCTCGATAGCCGATCGGTCATCGAGACGGCGAAGGGTTCACTTGAACTTCGCCTCCGCATGCTCTGATCGCATGAGTATAATGGCGGTATGAGTAACAGTGAGATGCGAGAGCCGACACTGTTGGTGCTGACGGCATTGGCAGGGGGCCGAGCCCACGGGTACGCCCTGATCGCGGAAGCGGAGTCCATCTCGGACGGCCGGGTTCGGTTGAAGGTCGGCACGTTGTACGCGGTCCTCGACCGTCTTCTCGATCAGGGGTTGGTGCAAGAAGCCGGGGAGGAAGTTGTCGATGGTCGCCTGCGGAAGTACTTCGAGCTGACGCCCGCGGGTGGAGACGCTCTCGAGAGCGAGGTGCGCCGACTCGAAGCGAACGCGAGCGCGGCGCGCCGGCGCCTGCAGGGCTTCCAGACCGGGCACGTCACCGGTTCAGCATTCATCGCACGTGGGGGCATCGCATGACCAGCGCGAACCTGGAAGAGCAGTACCGGGCAGCGGTGCGCTGGTACCCGCCGAGGTGGCGACGCCGATTCGGCGAGGCGATGGTCGGGGTCCTCCTCGACGTCGCGGACAGTGAAGGCCGAACAGCCCCGGCCACCGGCGAGCTCGTCGACCTTCGCGGACGAGGGCTGGCGGAGTGGATCAACGTCGTGTGCCCGAAGGACGTGCGGGCGCTCGTGGCGTCCATCTCGGTCGGAGTTGCCGCCGCGTTCACGCTGACGTACTTCTTCTTCGTCTCATGGCCACAAGGCTTCGACAGGGGCATGGTCCCCGACAACGTTCCACTGTTCGGGCCGTTCCTGAACGCCGCGCCACTGTTCATCGCGCCTGTGCTGCTCATGTTCGTCGCGGCCGTCGCCGGATCGCGGGTACTTACCCATGCGATCGGGGTCGTGGCGTTGCTCGGAGTGGTCAGCGCGGCCCTGCTCCGCTCGGCAACTGGGAACTGGAACGGACCTGGGTCGACCACCGTCGTGTTCGTCGCGTTGCTGGTCATCTTCGCCTCCATCGGCGATCCACGCCGCAGACTCACAAGCCTTGCCGCGTTCGGCTTCGTCGGGATCGCGTCGGCGCTCTTCGGCTTCCTGCGACTCCCCACCGCACGTCCGTGGGAGACGCAGTTCGTCGGAGACGCTGGCTGGTGGAGCATCGCGCTCGCTCCCTGGGTGCTGGCATCAGCTGGAGGGATCGTCCTCGTCAGCGTCCTCGTCCTACTCGCTCAGCGGCGGACGGTCCTGGCTGCGGCGATCGCCGTCGCGTGGCTCCCGTGGGCGGCCGCAGCGACTGTGACGCTGAAAGTGTTCGCCGGCGAGGAAGTCGACTCATTCGTGATGGCGATCGGCTCGGTCGTACTGTGCCTCTTCGCGTTGCAGCAAGTGCGCACGAGAACGATCCGGCGAGGCGCAGGGGACGCGCCCACACGAGCTTGACGCCACCGACCTCAGTGGACCGTCCGATGATCGATCGGCCACCGGACGCCGAGTGCTGGAACGATGAGCGTGTGACGTTCTACACCGTGACCGAGCATGACGTCGAACCCCTTCGTGCCTTCCTGCGCGACGCTGACCTCACCCTTGCCGGTCTCGACGAGCCGACCGTTCACCTCTGGATCGAACGGGACGAAGCGGGGACAGTGATCGGTAGCACCGGCTTCGAGCTGAGCCGGGACGGCACCCACGCGCTGATTCGGAGCGTCGCCGTGGCACCCGACCGTCGTGCGGCCGGTGCCGGCTCGCGCCTCGCCATGTTCGCACTCGAACAAGCGGCACAGGCCGGGGCATCGCGCGCCTGGCTGTTCTCTCGACGATCTGGGCCGTTCTGGCAGAAGCTCGGCTTTACCAACGCCAACCGAGAACACCTGGCGGCCGTGTTGCCCGAGACGCAACAGGTACGCCTGTTCGTGGGAACCGGCCAGCTTGGCACCGAAGTCGCATGGTCGCGCGCCCTTACTGGCCTGTCTCGATAACCGATCCGCTACCGGACGTCTTGCTCGAGCGTCACCCACTCCTCGTCGCGGACGTAGCCCACCGCATCGTTCGCTCGGAGGATCGCGACGTTGTCCGCGGAACCGCCAGTGCGAAATCGGGTGACGCCCTCTGCTGCGAGCGTGAGTACGGAAGCCGCCTTTACGGCGATGCCCAAACCCTGACCGCGCCAGGCTCGGTGGACAACGGTGAAGTGCGTCTCAGCCTCCACTCCGTCGACGTCCACGAACGTCATCGAGACGAGATCGCCCTCCGGCCCGAACGCGCCGAACGCCCGCCTCGAAACGCCCGGCGTGGCTGCACGTCGGTCGAGGGGCGTGTGCTGCGTCGCAGCACTCCCCGGGTAATCCTCGATCGTTATCGCGTCCAGGTGCAACACGGCATCAACGTCCGCGTCTCCGAGCTCCCGCACCGATCCGCCAGCGCCGGCAATCAACGCGTGCAATCGCTGGTCGTTGATGCCGTCTGAGTGAAGCTGCGCTCCGAACGACCGAGCCACGATGACTCACCCGTCGGCTTCAAGTGCATCTCGCCGCGGCTCCTGAGCCGGCAGCACGATCGTTTCCCCCATAACTCGATCCTGGCATGGTGACAGCCCTCCGTCCTGCCGTCGAAGTCAGGTGGCTGCCGCGAGATCCGTGGCTCGTTCCTCGACCTCACGGCCGAGGAGTTTGAGTGCGTTGGAACCGGCGGAGCCGGCGTCCGGCGTGTACATCAGCACGCGGTGACCGGAGTCGTCCGGTGGCGTGAGCACTTCGAAGTTCAGTTCGAAGTCGCCGACGTCCGGGTGCCGGAATGACTTCGCCCCGGACACGCAGTTTTCCACCGGGTGCTTCGCCCACAGCTTGGCGAACTCCGGGCTCTTCATAGTCAGCTCCCCGACCAGCGCCGTCAGTTCGGCGTCGTCGGGGCTCCTCCCACCGAGGACTCGGAGCGACGACACGGCACGGACCGCTTCCTCCTGCCACCGGGCGTAGAGCTCCCGGGTGTGAGCGTCGAGGAAGAGCATCCGCGTCATGTTCGGTCGGACGTTCGTGCGTTCCGGACTGTCGAAGTCCAGGTGCCCCGCGACGAGCCGGTGCCCGAGCCCGTTCCACCCGAGCACTTCGCTGCGCTTCCCGATGATCACCGCCGGCGTCGACGCCAGCGACGTGATCAACCGGAGCGTCCCGGGACGGGCGTAGTCGGGCCGCAGCACGCTCTTGCGCTTCGGAGCCGAGTGCTCGGGCCGAGCCAGGTTGAACAGGTGCGCACGTTCGTCCGAGGTGAGGCTCAGTGCCCGCGCGATCGACGCGATGACCGCCTCCGACGCATTGGTGCTCAGCCCCTGCTCGAGCCGTGAGTAGTACGTCGCGCTCACCCCGGCGAGCATCGCGAGCTCCTCGCGACGCAGCCCCGGGACGCGTCGCACACCGTACTCCTGCAGCCCGACGTCCTCGGGGCGCAGGGCGGCGCGACGGACGCGAAGGAAGTTCCCCAGTTCGTTCGGACCGTTCATGTCCCCATTCTCGTGCGACCTAGACCGATCCGTCCTGTCACTGGCAGTGACAGGCACGGCGGGGTGTGGCTGATCTGTCACCGCATCGCGATCGTTGCAGCACAGCACTCCCACGCGGACTCGTTCCGCCCGTGCACGAAGGAAGGGTCACCGTGACCACGGAACACACGACCGAACGAACGACGACCACCCCGACCGGCGACGACGGGCAGGTGATGACTGCGAAGCAACGCGTCGCACTGGTGATCCTCCTCGCCGCGAGCTTCACCCTCGCCGTCGACTTCTCGATCCTCAACGTCGCCCTACCGACCATCGGAGCGGACGTGGGCTTTGCCCTCGAGAACCTGCAGTGGATCGCGACCGCGTTCGCGCTCTGCGCAGCCGGCTTCACGCTGCTGATGGGTCGCGTCGCGGACATCGCCGGTCGCCGCCGCATGTTCCTCATCGGCATGGCGCTCCTCGGCGCAGGCTCCCTCGCCGGCGGCCTCGCCATCAGCCCCGCCGTGCTCCTGATCGCACGCGTCGCGCAGGGGTTCGCGACGGCGATCGTCGTCCCCGCAGCGCTCGCGCTCCTGCTCGGGGCATTCCCGGAAGGCAAGGCCCGTGACAAGGCGCTCGGCTTGAACGGGGCGCTGATGGCAGCGGGTTTCACCACCGGCGCGATCCTCGGCGGGCTCCTCACCGACCTGCTGTCTTGGCGGTGGGCGTTCCTGATCAACGTCCCCGTCGCGGTCGGCGTCCTCATCGTCGCGCCGAGGGTCCTGCAGGACAGCCGTGCTGCGCAGCGCACCCGGCTGGACGCCCCGGGCGCGATCACCGTCACGCTCGGTCTGCTGGCGCTCGTGTTCGGGTTGACCCGTGCCGCGGAGACGTCCTGGACGGACTCCGTGAACCTGGTCTTGTTCGCCGCTGCCGTCGTGCTCTTCGTCGCCTTCGCACTCATCGAGCGACGTGCGGCGTTCCCACTCGTGCCGCTCGGGATCCTGACCCGGTCGAACGTCTCATGGGGCAACGCCGCGGGGATGCTGGCCTTCATCACCGAGACGTCGCTAGTGTTCCTCCTCACCCTGTACCTGCAGAAGGTGCTCGGGTACTCACCGTTGGAGGCGGGGCTGTCATTCGCCGTGCTCGGCATCGGCACCGTCGTCGGCGGCCTCGTCGGACCGCGCATCATTGGCCGATTCGGGAACAAGGCGGCGATCGTGGGCGGGTTCCTCGTCCAAGGCGCGGCGACGCTGCTCCTGGTCCTGATCAGCGCTGCCGAAGCGTCGATCTGGTTGGT
This sequence comes from Curtobacterium sp. L1-20, assembly GCF_048755855.1. Taxonomy (GTDB): domain Bacteria; phylum Actinomycetota; class Actinomycetes; order Actinomycetales; family Microbacteriaceae; genus Curtobacterium. Next base: position 104,608 of record NZ_CP151472.1, read on the forward strand.
CCTCGTCGCGACGTTCGTCGGGGGAGTTGCGAACCTGGTCGTCATCGTCGGGTTCATGGTCACCGCCACCTCCGGGCTCCCGGACGACGAGCAAGGCCTCGCGACAGGTCTGACCACCATGAGCCAGCAGGTGGGCATCACGATGGGCACCCCGATCATGAGCACCGTTTTCACCGCGGTCGCGCTCGGCAGTGCCCTCCCGGAGGCTGCTGCCGTGCTCGACGGGGTGACGACCGCGATCTGGGTAAACGGCGGCATCTGCGTCGCCGTCGCCGTCGCCGTCGCCGTGTGCCTCCAAGGCAGGGCCAAGACCGCCTGACGCGACCAGGCAAGCGGAGGTGTGCCCGGCGCGCAAACACGTTGCAGTCGAATACTGATCTGGCCACGAACAAACTTCCGTGGGTGAGACTACGGCCGCACCGGCGTCCAAGCCCGTCTCGCTAGCCGATCCCCAGCCGAAGCGCCGGCGTACCCTGCACGGATGAGCGCTTGGGATGTGCGGTGGTCCGATCCCGTGGTTCCGGGCCCGTCCGTCGTCAGCTGTGAGCTGACTCGTCGCGGGGATCTTGCGCACGGCGTCGAGGTCGAACTATCAACGACCGACTCCGACGCCCGCGAGATGCTCTGGCAGGGAAACGGCCCGCAGCGCCCCCTCGCTGAGAACGGCACGTACGAGTTCGAAGTGCCACTGCCAGGCACGGCCTCGGATGATGTCGTCGACGGCCCGGTGAAGTTCAGCGCCCCTCGCAACAGCGACGACAGCGCGCTCGTCGTGACGGTCTACTGGTCGGACGCTCCTGGTGGGCCGCGCCGAGAGCAATCCTTCACTTATCGTCCGTGAGCGACGCGGCTGTCGCAGCGGTGAGCGCCCGTCGTCACCCGGCGAGAACGCCGACGCCCACCAGGGCGGCCAGGACGCCGAACACCACGAGGACCCCAGCGACGACGAACGTCGCGACCGCACTGGCGCTGCCCGGCCGACTCCGGGACGTCACGACCGCGAGCGCGACCGGGCTGGCGGCGCCGACCAGGCCGGCTACGAGCGCCGTCCACGCCCATCCGTTGTAGGCATCCGGGTCCCCGATGCCGACTCCGGCCCCGACGAAGGCGACGAGCGCGCAGAAGCCGGCGCCGAGCACGCAGCACGCCGCCAGGACGGCCGTGACGGCGATGCCTGCGACGGACGGGCCAGCCGATGCGGTCCACGCCCGTATCGCTGCATCGAGCTCGTCGTGGTCGTACTGCTCGTCGGGTCGTCGCTCGGCTTCCACCGCGTCATCCTGGCACGAGGGCGGGCGGCTCGACGCCGGGAGAGAGCACGAACCCGCCTCCAGGCGTGAGCAATCGCGTCGTATTCGTACAGGGCCGTTTACCCCGAGCGCCGGGCGAGCATCGGTTCAGTAATACCCGCGGCCGATGACGGCGTGACGGACTCCTCCTGCCGGCGACGCAACGTCTCCGTTGAAGCGAGGGATGATGTGCACGTGGGCGTGGAAGACCGTCTGACCTGCCGCCTCACCATCGTTGAAGCCGACGTTGTAGCCGGCGGGACTGTGACTCTCATCGAGCTGGTGCTTCACGACGGCCACCAGTTCGGTCATCGCTGCAACCTCGTCAGCAGTGGCGTCGAACCAGCTCGCCACCACCCGCTTCGGGATGACGAGGGCATGCCCCGGCGACACGGGGTGCGCGTCACAGATCGCGAAGACCAGAGCGTTGTCGGCGATCCACTCCTCACGCGGGATCTGCTTGAACACCGACGTCGTTGGCATAGCCCTACTCAACCGCGCTCGCCCGTTTCGTACAACGAACGTCGGCCGGACTGGTCTCAGCCGGTCGGGCGGAGTCGGGCCAGGATCGCACCGTGCGGGCGAGGGACAGGTGCGGACTCGGTCCGGGTGTGCGTCTCGTCGACGTCGAAACCCGCAGCGACCAGTTCCTTGCTGAGCGCCGCGCTCGACCACTGGTAGGCGGTGACAACGGCGTGATCGAACGGGTCTACGTCGTCGGCAACGAAGAAGCCGACGAGCAGGCGGCCGCCAGGCCGGAGTACGCGCGCGAACTCCGCAAGAGGACGACGAACGGTTGCCGGTTCGTGGTGGATCAACGAGTACCAGGCGAGGACTCCGCCGTAGCTGTCGGCCGGGGCGTCGAGCGCGTCGAGGTTCCCGATCGCGTACGGCGTACTCGGATGTGAGGCCCTGGCGTGGTCGATGAAGCCGGTGACCTGGTCGATTCCCGAGGCGTCATGGCCGAGCTCGCGGAGGTAAGCCGTCCAGTGGCCAGGGCCACAGCCGGCGTCCAGTAGCGGGCCTTCAACTCCTGCAGCCCACGTGGAAACGAGGTGCGCATCGGATGGATGCACCGTCGTCATGGATCCCAGCCGTTCGGCGTACTCAGCCGCTCGCCTCGAGTACTCGATTGCGACCTCCGATGTCATGAGCAGACAATAACCGAGGACTGCGAACGGGTGTTCGCATACCGATCCTCAACGGCCGCTTGGTGTCGCCTGGCGCTAGGGTCACCGCATGAGCCGTCGAGGGCGTGAACAGTTACAGCGGGTTAACGCTCGCGCGCTCTTCGCGATTGCACTGATAGTTCTGTGGGGCGCTGTGCTCGTCGCAACCGGTGTGTTTGACCCCGCTAGTCAGACCCCGCCGTCCCAGTTCGACTACGACGCCGGGAGTTTGCCGCCCGCAGCTGATGATCGTGGCGCTGCGGCCCTACAAGCTGCCGCGATGATCGCGACCTTGCCTGTCGCTGTCTTTGCCCTTTGCATCGCGGCAAGCTCTCTCCGCGTCTGGAGGGAACAAGTGTCAGCGATCATCGCTACCGGCGTCGCCAGCCTTTCTGCGCTGGCCAGCATCGGCCTCGCCTGGATCGGCGTCGGCACTCTCATTTTCTTCACCTAGCCGTTCTGCTCGGCTCGGATCCGCTCGTTCCGTTAGCCGATCCGCTAGCGGGACTCGCGCACAGTCCGAGCGGGATGGACGGACGGTAAGCTCCGATCGACTGAAACCGGGCGAACTTGCACAGTGACGAGGGGGAACACTTGGACCAGCGCAACATGCTCCGGGGAATCGGAATCGCACTGGTTCTGAGCATCACTCTGGGAGTGAGCGCCTGCTCCGCCTCGAGCGATGAGAAAAACTGGCGTGTCCCATCTTCCTCTTCCACGGCAAAGCAATCGACGCCTGCCGACGCCTCCCATCCAACCGATGCAGCATCGCCTTCCGACGCGGACTCGAGTGGTCAGGCAGCCGCCGTGACGACGCCTCTGGGCGACGCGACCCAGGATTGGCCCGCAACCGATCTCGGTCAGCGTCAGGGTGCAATGGGCCAGGCAACCGAGGAAACGCCCGGCGTCTACCGGTACGTGGCCGCAGCCAACGACACCACCTCAGGCCTGCTCGAGCGGTTCGACCTCTGCCAAATCGACATCGCGCTCTCGTACGAAGCCGACGGCGGCCAGCTCACCGCAGGTCACGCCATCACCGTGCAAAGACACCTGACTGACGGACAAGGCAGCGACACGACCGACGACCACCGAGGCTGGAAGTGCACCTACCCCGAGCAGCCCCGCACCTCGCGGACGAGTTAAGCCCGCGGAAGATCTGCGCCACCACACTCGGATGCTGTCGCTATGACTGACCGCCCGCCCCAAGCAGCGCGGCGGCCATCAGCACATCAAACGAGCCCGGTAGCCGATCGTCTACCGGGCAGGCGCGTCGGGCAACGACACGGCGAACTTGAAGCCGACGTGGGAATCGATGAAACCGAGACGACGGTAGAAGCGGTGCGCGTCGGTACGCGCAGAGTCGGAGGTCAGCTGCACCAGCGGAGTCTTAAGTTCGATCGCGGCCTGCTCGATAACCCATCGCATCAGAGTTGTTCCGACGCCGGAAGACCGCTGTGGGCCGGCTACGCGGACTGCCTCGACCAGCAGCCGGGCGCTGCCTCGTCGAGCCATTCCGGGGATGACCGTCAGTTGCAGCGTGCCGATGACGGCTGCGTGCTTGTCTTCCACGACGAGCACATCGTTGTTCGGGTCGTCGATGATGCGCTGCAACGCTTCCGCGTAGGCCACCTCGTCTGCGGTGCTCGCTACGTCGCCGCGCCCGGCGCTGATTGGGTCGTCCGACAGGAGCCGGATGATCGGATGCAGGTCCGCGGCTGTGGCCCGTCGGAGCAGCAGCTCGTTGTCCCGGGAGGTGATGGTGGCGGGGAGAGTCAATCCAGAGATCACACCGCATTGTCTCTGACGTATGAGAGTCAGGAGGCAGACCGCCGTCGCGGTGAAGCGGATACAGGTGGACGGGTGCGAATGCGGCCCATCGAGCAATCGGTTGACGGACCTACGACTCATCGCGAGACAGTCCGATAACCGATCGGCTACGGGGCGGCGGTAGGGGTTGGGTCTAGTCCGCACGGTGGGTGCCAACCCGGTATCAACACAGCTGCGGCCCGCGACCCGGCAGCCTAGGTGCCGGCCGTCGCTGTCAGCCGGGCGACCGCCTCGCGAATGAGTTCGGTCTGCCCGGGGCCGCCGTGCCCCTCGTTCTCGACCACGTGGAGCTCGCTGCGCGGAAGGCGCTGATGCAGCCGCCATGGTGTGACGGCTGGTCCGCTGACGTCACGGCGGCCATGAATGAGTACGACCGGTACGTGCGCCAACCGGTCGGTGCGCGCCAGGATGGCCCGGTTGCCGGGCAGGAACCCGTCGTTGGCCCAGTAATGCGTGACAAGCGTGCTGAACACCGCCCGCTCGACTGGGTCGTGGTGCATTGGCCCCGGTGTCCATGCCGGGTCGAGTGAGACGTGGGTGGACTCCCACGCATCCCAGTCGGCGGCGGCGCGGCCGCGATCGGCCGCGTCGGCCGGGTCAGCGAGCCGGCGGGCGTACGCCTCCACCACGCGCTCACCCTCCCGGCGACCCGATGCTGCTTCGAACGACGCCCAGGCCTCGGGAAAGATGCGGCCGACGCCCTCCGTGATCCAGTCCACCTCGTCACGGGACGTCGTAGTCACTGCTCCGACGACCACGCCGATGACCCGTTCGGGATGCTCAGCCGCGTACGCCAGCGCCAGGGTGCTGCCCCAGGAGCCACCCGTAATGATCCAGCGTTCCAGTCCGAGGAACGCGCGCAGCTCCTCCAGGTCGGCGATCAGCCGCTCGGTCGTGTTGCCGGCGAGTGAGCTGAGCTCGTCGGTGACCAGTGGCACACTGCGTCCGCAGCCACGTTGATCCACGCCGATGATGAGGTTGCGATCCGCATCGAACTTGCGTCGGTAGCGCTCCCCTCGCAGACCCGACCCCGGGCCGCCGTGCAACCACAGCACAGGCACGCCGTCGGCGCGTCCAGAGGTCTCCCAGTACAGGGACGCTCCATCACTCAGCGCGAGATGTCCGGAATCGAGTAGCGGAGGAACGGCATCGTCGCGGAAGGACACCTCGCGATGCTAACCGCGAGTCAATCCCGACCCCACACCGGCGACCATCGCGTCGGTGAGTTCCGCCAGGGTCTTCAGTCGCAGGTCCGCGAGGCGTGCTTCCGGTCGTTCAGCGTGAAGGTGGCCCCATGGGCCCCGCCGGATGAAAGCGGTCCGCATGCCGGCAGCGCGTGCAGGGAGGACGTCGTTGTCCAGGCGGTCACCGACGTAGAGAATCGCTCCCGGCTCGAGGCCAGCCTCTGCCACGACGCGGTCGAAGAACTCGGGTGAAGGCTTCTCCACGCCCCATGCTGCGGAGGACGCCAAGAAGTCCGGTGAGAAGCCTGCCGCGCGAAGCTGCGCTTCCACGCCCACCGGCTGATTTCCCGCGATCCCGACGACGAGGCCGCGCTCGTCGACCGCACGAAGGCACGGCAGCGCGTCCGAATAGAGGTCGGTTTCCTCGATCAGCGCGCGCCCCGCGGGCTTCTCGACCCCGAGGAGCGCCCATACCCGGCGGTGGTCCTCACCACGCGCGATCAACGCGCCGAGCAGTCCCATCACGGTGAACGGGGTGACGCCTGCCGCTTCCGCTTGTCTGGACCAGGCGCGCGACTCATCAACGAGCGTCTCGCCGACGTCGAAGACGACACCGAGGACTCCTGCGGGTAGCTCGATCGGCACACCGCGATCCTCCCACCCGAAGCGGCTTCCCCAGCGAGTCCAGTGTGTCCGATAGCCGATCGACTGCTGAGGCCTCTCGGGCCTTGCCGAGGCAACGTCAGCGGGATCTCCGGTCTCGATGTCGAGCTCGTGCGTCCGCTCGGAGCGTTTGCCACCATGACGAGCCAAGTTCACCCACGACTCGGCCCGCGAACAGCAGGCCACCGACGCAGACGAGGACGAGCACCGCAGAACCGAACGCCCCGATGATCTCCACCGGGCCAGACTAGGCCCGCGCTGTCTTCACCCTGGAAGGCCGCCTCGTAGGCAATCGGCTACTGCTCCACTCCGGTGGCGTTGGTTATGAGTGCGGTGATGAGGGCTGATGCGGGGTAGCTGGTGCGGTATCCGGGATCGGTCGACGCTGCCGGGAGGAGCCCGTCACGCTGCCACCCGGTGAGGTCATCCAGGCTGACGCGGGCGAGGTCCACGAACGTCGCAGCCGGGACCAACCCGTCGACATATGCCCGGTTGCGGATCGTGTCGGCCCGAACCTGGAACAGTGCGGCGAGGTCCTCGAGCGGGATCCCGGCGACACGGCAGCCACCGAGGAGGTGCCGGGTGGTTCGGAACGCGTCCCGACGGTCCGGGCCGGACGCCGAGTTCTCCGCAGCACGGGCGGCGAGGAGCACCGTTGCGATAGCCGGAGGCACCGCAGCCACCGGATCATTCATGGGTGCTGTCCGTGCTGTGGCGGTAGGTGTCGGTCCGGACAGTGTGGAGGTGCTCGAGCGCAGCACTCAGAACCCGTTCCGCGCCGGCGAGCTCCACGGTGCTGGTCTCGCGTCTGTGGGCGGCCGTGGTGCCGGCGGCGTGGTCCGCGATCGCGCGGGCGACGATCACCAACGCCAACGCCCGCTCAACCGGGCTATCGGTGTGTCGGAGCATCCGCCGCGTCCGCGCGCCGAGCGCCGCGAGGCGGAGCTTGTGGCCCGTCATGGCCGCGCTCCCCGTGCGGCAGGGCCGACGAAGACTGCGCTGAGGTACCAGGCCAGTAGCTCCACCGGATCCCCAGACGCCTCACCCTCATCGACGGGACGAGCGTCGTCACCCTGCTCCGGGAGGAGCGCGGTGAAGCTTCCGCGACGGATCGGGGTGAGGACACTGCTCCGTGCCCGCACTGACCCAACGGTCACGCCGAGCATGTCCGCGAGATCCGGGAGCGTGAAACCGAGGACCACGGCGGCCGCGATCAACGACCTACTCGTCCGAAACGCCACCCGCCGTGCCGACCCCAACGAACGAGCCTCTGCGTCCTTGGCGGCCAACAGCAGCGCCCGGAGGGCGGCGCGTTCCTCCGACGTGCGCGCACTCGGGTAGCCGCTCTGAGACGGGCGGAACACCGCTGAGGCTGTGGGAGAGGTGGAAGTCATCGTGGGGTGTCCAACCGGATGGTGAGTCCGCCAGCAACACCGACAGCGAGGTTGTAGAGGATCGCGCACACCGGCCCAAGCACCGTCCCGACGATGAACGTCAACGCCGACACCGGGACCACGAACCGGAGGACGGTCGGCATCGACAGGGCGCTCTCGAGGGAGTACGACCGGTCCCCGGTGACGTCGTGGAGGATCTTGTCCACCGGTGCCAGGACGTGCAGCTCGAGGACCGTGTTCCAGCCGATGACCGTCAGGACGAGGCAGACTGCGGCGATCACGAACGAGATCAGCGCGGCGAGTTTCGTCAGCGACCACGTGTCCGCGTAGATGAGCCGGAGTTGCACCGCTCGTCCGCGGTCCTCCGACCGTTGCGTGTCAGGTTGCAGCATGCGTTCCTTCCTCTCCCCACCCGGTGTGAGGTTCAGAGAAATGACGATCGGCGGGCCGCTTCAGGGGCGGCCCGCCGATCGGGTGTTCCGGGACCGGTCAAGGAGTCCCGTGGGTCGCCGTCAGGTACAGGGATCAGGCCATCCCTGACGGCGATTCGGTGCCCGGCCGGCTGCTGTGTGCGAGCGGTGCCGGCCGGGCCACGAATTCGTTACGCGTTGTCGATCTCGTCACCGTTGCTGCGGCGGCGTCGGACCACCAGCAGTGCACCGCCGAGGGCGAGGAGCATCAGCGCCAGGCCGATCCCGGGGCCGACGAGCTCCGTACCGGTGAACGCCAGACCAGCCGGTGCCGGCGGGGCGATCGCCTTCACGTTCGCCGTCGACGGGACCGAACCGGTCGGGTCACCCGACGGGTCAGTACCGGCTGCGGTGGCCGTGTTCGACAGGGTGCCACTGGACAGGTCCGCCGCGGTGACGTGGTACGTCGCCGTGCATGTCACCGAAGCGCCCGGCGCCAACGAGGCCGCCGCTGCGGGGCAGGTCGGCTCGGAGAGCTTCCCGGATCCGGTGAACTTGCCTTCCTTCGCGGTGACGTTCTTCTGCGTCACGTCACCGGTGTTGGTGATCTTGAACGAGTACGTCACCGTCTGACCCACCGTGGTGATCTTCGCCACGTCCGACGTCTTCACCAGGGCAAGCGACGGGTGTGCCGTGTTGGGCACCGTCACGGTCGACGGGTCCGACGGCGGCGTGTTGCCGCCATCGGGGGTGGTGCCGCCCACGGTCGCGGTGTTCGTGATCTTGCCCGCGTCGACATCGGCCTGGGTCACGGTGTACGTCGCTGTGCAGGTGATCTGCGCTGCCGGCGCCATCGTGGCCGAGTTCGCCGGGCACGTGATCGGCGACAGCTCACCGGTGCCGGAGAACTTCGAGTCGTCGATCGTCGGGTCCGTGATCGTCACGTTGCCGGTGTTGGTGACGACGAAGGAGTACGTCACCACCTCACCAACCTTGTACGATGCGCGGTCCGTCGGGGAAGCCGACTTCACGACGGTCATCGACGGGGACTGATCGACTGGGACGGTCGAGGTCGACGGCGGCGACACCGGCGGAGTGTCATCGCCCGGCGGGGTGCCCGTCGCGGTGGCGGTGTTCGTGATGGACCCGCCGTTGTCGATGTCAGCCTGCGTCACCGTGTACGTCGCCGTGCAAGTCTCGGCAACACCAGACGCCAGGGTCGGCTCGGGGCAGACCACGTCGGAGAGCTGCCCGGTACCGGAGAAGTCACCCTCGTCGACGGTCACGTTCCGCAGGGTCACGTTGCCGGTGTTGGTGACCTTGAACGAGTACGTGATCTTCTGACCAGCCTCGGTGGCCTTCGACGCCGACGCGGTCTTCGCGACCGTGATCGCCGGGTTGTCCGGGATCGGGATGGTCACATCCGACGGCGGCGACGTCGGCGGGGTGCCACCGTTCTCCGGCGGCGTGCCACCAGCGGTGGCGCTGTTCGTCACCGACCCGGAGTCAACGTCCGCCTGGGTCAGCGTGTACGTCGCGGTGCAGGTCACCTTCGCACCGGCCGCGAGGGTCGGCTCGGGGCAGGTCGGGTCCGACATGGTCCCGGTACCGGTGAACTCGCCCTCGTTGATCGTGATGTCGCTCAGCGGCACGTTACCGGTGTTCGTCACCAGGAACGAGTAGGTGATCTCCTGCCCGACGACGAAGTCCGACTCGCTGTTCGGCGAAGCGGACTTCACCATCGTCAGCGCCGGCGCTGGCGTCGTCGTCGTCGTGGACGTCGTCGACGGCGTCGTCGTCTTCGGCGTCGTCGATCCCGGCGGGGTGCCGTGCGCGGTCGCAGAGTTGTCGACCGAACCGTTGGTGAGGTCCGCCGCGGTGACCGTGTACGGCTCATCCGCCGTGCACTCCTGGGAAGCGCCGGGAGCGAGTGTGGGCTCCGGGCAGGTGACCGCGCCGACCTTGGCGTCCGTGACGCCGACGTTCGACATGGTCAGGTCGCCGGTGTTGGTGACGGTGAACGTGTACTGGATGGTGTCGCCGACGTCGGTGAGGCCGTCCTTGTTCACATCAACCGGGGTGCCGGCGTGCTTGACGATCCCAAGCGTTGCCGCCTTCGCGGTGTTCGTGATGGTGCAGGTGATGTCATCACCCGGCTCCGGGGAGAGCTGCTTCGACAGACCACTCCCCGTAGGCAGCACTGTCGTCGCGCCGGTCGCGGTGTTCGTGCACGCCCATGCCTGGTTGTAGTTCGACAGCAGCGTCTCAGTCCCCGCAGTGGGGGCCTCGGCGAGCGTGTAGGACTGGTCCGCGGTGCGGGGCAGCACGGTGAGCGTGCCGGTGGTGGAGCTGTTCGTGGTGCCGGTGTTCCCGGTACCAATCACGGTCCGCTCCGGCGACGTCGCCGTCGTGGTGAACGCGTCGGACGCGTTCACGCGGCTCGCGACCGTCTTGTTCAGGGTGATGTTCGAGGACATCACCCCGAGGATGATCGCCTCAGCGCCCCCGTTGCTGTTGCCTTCGCGGAGCGTGGCAGAGAAGGTCGTCGGGGAAACCGACTCGACCAAAGCGCTGCCGAATGGGCCCGAAGTGTTGTTGGACCCGGTGCAGGTCAGCGAGTTCGTCCCCGACCCAGTGATGTTCATCTGGCAGCCGTTCTCCGGCGTAGACGCCGGAGCGGGGTGCAGCAAGGCCCGAGTGCTCACGGGCGTGTCTGACCGCCAGTTGATCGACTCGTTGGAGGCCGTCGCTTCCGCGTCGGCGGACACCAGCGAGTAGCCGTTAACCGTCGCGCCGGCGGAGTCCTTCACCACGATGTCATCGAGGCTGAAGGTGGTGACACTGCCCTGGCTGCCGCCAGCGTGTAGCGCGGGGCTTCCCGGGATGCCCACGTAGGCGGAGTTTCCGATGAGCGACGGTGCCCACGCCGGCACCGCGGACGCATTGGTGTTTTGGGTTTGAGCGCTCAGCGTCGCGTGCAGCGTGAACGTCATCGTGTAGCCGCCAGGAAGCGTCACCTGCCGGTCCTGACCCGCGGCACTGGTGGCCTGGGCCTGGTTGTAGCCGCCGAAGTCGAACCAACAGATCGTGTTCGCGTTCGGGCCGCCCGTGCCGTAGCCGCAGCCCTGCGCGCCGACCGGTGCCGCCTGAGCTGACTCCTGCGTCGCCAACAACGTGGTGGCGCTCAACGTCGACGCCGTCAACGCCAACGCAGCGAGCGTCGCAGCAACGCGAAGCTTCCGAGACCGCAGCCGTGGGAGCAGGCCCACCGCCTCCGCTTGCCTCTTACCGGGGCGCGTCGCCCCGAACAGTCTGAACTTCAACCTGATCCCTAACTCTCAGCGGGTTCGCGCCCGGACGCGTACCCAGCGACCGGCACCGACGTCACCGCCGGCGTTGCCAGTTTTCTGTCAGCCTGAGCGTTAGCCCAGAGGGCAGGCGGAATTGCTGCCCCGAGTGCGGCCTTTCGTAGGAATCACCCCCCGTCTGGGGGTCATGAGAATTGGCCTAGGAGATGCCGGCGCGGTGAGCGATCTCCGCCGCCTGCTTCCGGGAGTTCACGCCGAGCTTCCGGTACAGCCGCTGCGCCGCGGTCCGAACCGAGTTGGGGCTTAGGTGGAGTTCTGCGCCGATCTCGGCAAACTTCGCTTTCGTGGTGAGGAAGCCGAGCAGCTCGCGTTCTCGCGGCGTCAGGGTTCCGAGGGCGATCGGGACCGGGGTCGGTTCTACGCCGCGTTCGACCGCGACCGGTCGTCCGGTCGCCTCCGTGAAGAACGCCACCATTTCTTGCGGCAGTGCGCGGTACGGGGTGGTCATCCCCTCTTCGGTGAGGAGCGTGTGTGCGCGTTCGAAGGAGTCGACGGCGGCGGACTCATGGCCGAGTCCCAGCTGTACAGCAGCGGAAACTAAGAGCGCGTTGGCGCGCACCCGAGGGATGGCATCCTCGGTCGCTGCGGCGGGCCCCTGCACGAGATTCGCCGCGGCTTCCAAGTCGCCTCGAGCGAACGCGTCGACAGCGTCGAGCAGCAGGTCCGGAGCGGTCCGCACCCTCGGACCGTCATCTCCCGGTGCAATACCCAGTGTCAGTCGGGTCGTTCGGAGGTACCGGGCATCGACCGGTCCCCGCGCCGAGCGGGGGTGCCGTTCGAGTTCTGCGGTGAACTCGTTCTGCACAAGGATGGCGTCCTCTGCCGTTGAAGCGTGAATCGCGCGTACCCAGAGCGATGGCGCCCAGTACTCCCCGGTCGGGTACGCGCGCATCCGCGCCAACGACACTCCCGCCGCCAGACGGTCACCGCGCTCCAGCGCAACCAGCGCCGCAGCCAGATGGATGACCGCCTCGTAGCGCTGATCGGGCTCCCCCGTTGCGAGGGCTCTCGTCAGCCATTCCGAGGCGCGCTTGATTCGACCTCGTTCCGCGTGATGCCACGCGAGGTGTCCGGCCGCGACACGAGCGACCTGCGGCTGATTCGTCCGCATACCGACCCGGTACGCCTGCGCGTACTCATACCCCGCGCCGGCCGCTTCCGCGGCCTCCCGGCTCCGGCCCCACTGCAGGAAGAAGTGCGGCAGGTTCGCCTGCACCCGGTCCAGTTCCGCCGCCCGCGCCGGGTTCTCAGCACCCTGCTTGGCTTCCTCGAGCAACCGCCGGCCCTGCTCGGCCGCGTCGAGGGCCTTCCGAACCGCACCAGACGTTCGAGCACTGGCGGAGATCCCGGTGTAGATCGTCAGCTGCTGCGTCAGCGCACCATTCACCGGATCCGCACCAGACGGGACGGCCTGCACAGGGTCGAAGCTGCTCGGATCTTCCCCCAGCACGACGTGCTGCAGGTAGCTGGCAGCGATGACCAGGGACGCATCGTTCAGCAGCACCGCGCCGGGCAACGCCGCGATCGCGTCGAGCACCTGTCGCGGAGCGTTCGTGGCGTACGTGTCCCAGTGCTGCCCGATCAACGCCGCAGCCACGTCCCACCCCTGCTCTTGACCCACCCGCCGAACCGTATCGGCGAGCTCCGAAGCCGGAACCGTCCCCACGTCCCATGACTCTGCCCGCTGCTCTGACACTGCGCCTCCGTACCCACGACGCTTCAACCGTGCTCGGGCATCACGGCGAAGACGGCTCCTGACCTGCCAATCCCGTCTAGTGTTCCGCCACCACGAACCAGCGCCCACCGCCTGGACCGATCCTGCCGGTATTGCCCGCAATCGTTGCCGAAACTGACCGCAACAGGTGTCGGGTGATGCATGATCAGCTCATGCAGGTACTGACATGACGATGGGGGTCGCCGCGGCGGAACGGTGCAACGACTTCGGCTGGCACCCACGAGGCGAAATCGACTCGACCCTGGTCGCGGAAACCCTCGAACAGCCCCGCTTCGGCGTCGGACACGCCTGGTCCCGATCCGCCGGCTACGCACTCACAACCGCTCCGGAGCGGATCTACCTCGTCTTGACGATGGAAGGCGGGTTCGAGTTCACCGTCGACGGCCAGGTCATCCCCACCCAACCCGGCTCGCTGATCCTGCTGAACGGGGAAGCACCCACCACCGCCCGCACCGTCGCCCAGACCTCCCGCTACGTCTGGTACCTCGAACCCACCTTCCTCACCCCCGGGAAGGGCCGCTTCCAATATGGGGAGCCCCTGCCGACCAGCGGCGCCTCGATCCAGATGCTGATGGGGATGACCAACAGCCTCCTGCAGTCCCCTCCCCCATCCACAGAAGCCGGTCAGCGGCACCTCAGCCTCGCGTTCGAGAACATCCTCGCCGCCGCCCTCGACGAAACCGCACCCCGCCGCCCCCGCGACATCGGACAACGCCGCGACGGGCTCTTCATGGCCGCCCACTCCGTCATCGAGACCAGGTTCCGCGACCCCGCCTTCACCGTCAGCCGGCTCGCCCAAGAACTCGCCGTGTCCGAGCGAACCCTCCGCGACACGTTCCACCGCATGGGCACCACAGCGCGTCGGGAGATCGAGCGCCGCCGCCTCACCGAAGCGACGCAACTCGAGGGGACCGAGCCGCTCACCGCCACCGAACGGGCGCTCCGATCCGGGTTCTCCTCCGCACAACAACTCGCCCGCGCACTCACCCGCGTGCACCGCATCCAGTAAGCCCAACGCGCACCCGACCGGGGTCAACCGTTGTGCCGCATCACGCGCATCGGCAGCCGGTGCGCGATCTCCCCATCGACCTCGATCACCCACGAGTAACCGCCTGTCCGCTCAAGGAGCAGGTCGTTGATCGTGAACGTCACCGGATGCGTCTGGTCATCCCCCGCACGCACCAGCTCTCCCCGCCCCGTCGTGAACCGGTGCCCGATCGCCGCGACTGCAGTCCCGGGCGGCATCCCCGCAGCATGCCGCGCCAACGGCACCCGGTCACCATCCTCCGTCTCTAGACGGAGCGTCACGTCATGCTCAATGCCGGTATCGTTCCAGCCAACCTGCACCAGCACACCGACAGCGACCCGCTGCTGCACCGCCGGCAGGGAAGACACCACCAGCTGGTCCCAGCCCGCGCCGAGGACGTAGAGCTTCCCGTTCACCGCCTCAGCACTATCGGCCAAGAACGCCGTGATTCCTATCCCCATCCCCGGAGGATCCCAGAACCACCCCGACGGAACCTGCACGGGGTTTCCCCCGAGCCAGATTCACCGTGGTTGAGCCATCAGCGGCGCCTCTGGCTCGTCTCGATAGCCGATCGCTTACCGAGACGGGTTGCGCTCGATGCCGGGCCCGCGGAACGTTTGGCGTCCTCGTGTCCCAGATAGGTGGTCCGCGCTAGGTTCCGGTGATGGTGCCTCAAACGAGACTGCGAGTGCACTCCTGCCCCGCCACCCAAGCGGCGGTTCGTTATCTGGAAGTTGAAGCCGTGAGTCGCGAGCGCAGATGACACTGCAGCTGCGCTCGTGAGTAGCGCCGGGCGGAACGGATTGCCGGCGAAGCAATGGCGAACCGGTCTCGTCCGCGGATGAGCACGAGCGGTACGACCGATCTTCCTGGTGCTGGTCTGCCAGGAGGAAGATGAGGTCCGTGGTCAGGTCAACGATCTGGTGCAGCGCGAGGCGTTCGGCTGCTGCGATGGAGTCGAGAGTCGCCGTTGAACCGTAGAGGCGGTGGATGGTTCTGACTTGTCCGTGGTCCCCTTCGAGGATGGCGCTCACGAGTGCAAGGCCAACCCCCGCGCCGTGTTCTTGCTCGTTCGTAGTACTCCCCCGGATGAGGCGACCGCTGTCTTCGAGGTCTCGTCATCTCTATACGGCGACTGACTGGTGAGCCCGGCGTCGCCGGCAAAGGCAAAACAGTGACTGGTGACACCAGTCAGACAGGCGAATGCACCGGACAGCTTTGGCCTGCCTGACCAGTGTCGCCAGTAAGACTGGTACGGCCAGTCACACTGGGATGACCTGCGAGACCAGCTGCACAACCCTCGAGGCCCAGGCCGTAGCGGGAGCTGCTGTATCGGTCTCTGAGCGACGAGACCCCCGCTTGGACGCATCACCCACGGAAGTAGCCGGTCATCCGATAACGGAGAATCCCCGCATCCTGGTGACGCTGGTGAGTGAGGTTTGCCTTCACTGGCCACACCAGTACGGATGGTGCGGCCAGTCACGCTGGTTGCAACTGGTGACGCCGGCTTTACCGGTCAAGCTTTACTGGCAACACTGGCGTGACTGGTAACGCCGTAGGAGCCAAACCAGTCACGCCGTTATGACTGGCTTCACCAGTGACGCAGGTATGCTGGGTCCCAGAGGCGGCGTGAGTAGTCGCGCAGCCTGGTCACACCAGTCACACCAGCGTCACTATTCAGCGGGCGGAGTGCCCCTCGTACGCAGCGGAGCAGCAGATGTCACTCACGATTGACCGATCTTCCCTTCAGCGAGTCGTCGCCGTCATCAACAACAAGGGCGGCGTCGGCAAGACCACCCTTTGCGCTAACATCGGCGGGATCCTCGCCGAGGCAGGTTGGCGAGTCCTCGTCATCGAACTGGACCCGCAGGGAAACCTCGGGCTCGACCTCAGCTACAGGTACGCAGATGGCGACGACAAGGGCTCTGGCCTGTCGAAGGCCGTCCTCTTCGGCGATCGCCTTCAGCCTCTGGAGGACGTGCGCCCGAACCTCGACGTACTCCCGGGAGGGGAGCACATCGAGATCCTCGACAAGGGCATCAGCCCTCGGATGAGCCAGTCCGGCACCGAAGGCACCGCAGCACGCCTCAGCCTTGCCACGTCTCTGTCTGTCATCGCCGACGACTACGACCTGATCTTGCTCGACTGCCCGCCGAACATCGACAGCATCCAGATGCTTGCTGTCGCGGCTGCTCGTTACATCCTCATCCCAGCGAAGGCTGATGATGCGAGCATCGATGGGCTCCGTCTGACCGCTCGGCGCCTCGACAAGGTCGTGGATATCAACCCCGACGTGGACCTCCTCGGCGTGGTAAACTTCGACTCGAGTACGTCTGAGACGAAGGTGCGGCAGGAGTTCGCCGACGACGTTGTCGAGGCCCTGGAAAGCGAAGAGGCTCGGAAGTTCATCTTCACCAGCTACGTCCGCCACTCGGGCGCAACCGCGAAGGCCGCGAGGAAGAAGCGAGTCCTCGTCCACGAGCTCGAAAAGAGTGTCCAAAAGCAGGAAAAGTGGTATGAGGCTCTGCGCCGCGGGGCGAAGCACATTTCCGCTGGCCCTCAGGCCGCCGGCAACGTTGCAGACAGCCTGTACGCAGTGACCCAAGAGCTCACTGCTCGACTCACCAAGGCTGAGGCTGACGCGGCGGAGGAAGCGAATGTCTGACGCAGGCCGCATCATCTCCGGTCCGCCTCGCCGTCCAAACAGCGGGGGAGGGGCGGGGTCCCTGCTCCGCGCGAATCGAACGGCGCAGCAGCAGGTCGAGCAGCCGGTTGAGCCTTCCCGTACGGTTGCGCCACCACCCCCGGCGCCGCGGCGCGCAGTGCAGCAGACCATCGCGTCCGCTCCAGGGTTCGAGGTCGAAGACCCCGTGTTGACCGTCGAGCCTTCCGAGACGCCGGCCGTCACGTTCCGTGAGCTGGAGCCGTCGACTGCAGCAGCCGAGGACGTCCCACCGGCGGTGGTCGAGCCTGCGGCTGCCCCCGCTCCGCAGACGCAGCAGCAGCAGGCCACTGAGCCAGCGCAGGGCCCGACGACGCCCTACACGAGGCGTCGGTACGGCGACTCGGGGGAGGAGAACCCCGACGACATCGTCAAGGTCACCTTCGAGATTCGTCGAGGCGATCGCGATGCGTTCAACGACGCGTTCGCGGCAGCTTCCCTGCACGAGGGCTACACCACGCCGAAGGACATCCTGGTGGACATCTACGTGGGGGAAACAAAGCGGCTGCAGGACACGTACAACGGCGGGCAGCCGTTCCCGAAGCGGATGAAGCAAGCTCCGCGCGGTCGGCCGATTCGACGCGAGAACTGACTTCGTTGGTCGTCCGCGCCCGGCAATGTCGGCCGGATCCCGTAGATCAGATGCATGGGTTCGTACAGACGCCGGCGAGGAAAACGGCGACACGCCGGGCAAGTTCCGACGTGGGTATCTGATCCGCAGCCACGCTGTGCGAGTACCAACTCGGATGGGGGAGCGCCAGGCACAGTGCGCTCTGCCGGGTGGGACGCACTGACCAAGTCCGCTTCCGCGCGACCACTGCTTCCATCATGCCCCGGGAGGTCCTGATGACCGACACCCTTGCGACCGAGATCACACTGATCGACGTGCCGGCCGACGCGCCAATCCTCATCGACGAGACGACGGCGCGTCTAGTGAACTACGCCGCGAACCTCGAGGGTGGCGAAGAGGACGCCATGGACATCGGGTACTCGGCGCGCATCTGGGCGCAGGTCTCGCTGCCCTACCGCAACCCCGGCAACATCCCGTACTGGGAGCGTCGCAACGGGTCCGTCTCGCTGATGATGCAGCCGGCGTTGCTGCTGGACGCAGAGACCGGAGAGCGGACACCTGCTTACCCATACGGTGTCCTGCCGCGCCAGGCCATGAACTGGATGGCAACGGAAGCGGTGTTGACGCAGAGCAAGCAGCTCGAGCTCGGCCGTTCCATGAAAGCGTTCATGGAGAAGATCGGCCTCGCACACGGTGGACGGGACGCGAAGCGGGTCGCTGACGGCCTGAAGCGGCTCTTCGGCGCGAACCTCAGTGTCGAGGGTCTCGAGATCCGCCCGGACGGTCACGGTGAGGCCATTGAGTACTTCCGAATCGCTGACAGCGTCCGTCTGTGGTTCGGCAAGGACGACGTCGAGGACAACGAAGGGCTCTGGCAGTCCACTGTGACCCTCTCTGAGCGATTCTACGACTCCATTGTCTCCTCGCCGGTCCCCATCGACCTGAACGCGATGAAGGCGCTGGGGAAGTCAGCGATGCGCATGGACATCTATCTGTGGCTCACGTACCGCATGTTCTACCTGCGTAAGCCCACCCGCATCAAGTGGAACGACCTCAACCTGCAGTTCGGCGCGCAGTACACGCAGCCCCACAAGTTCAAGGCGGCGTTCGAGGGGCACCTGCGGGCCATCAAGATCATCTACCCAGAAGCACGGGTCGAACCAACGTACGAGTACCTCATCCTCCGGCCGTCCCCGCCTCATGTGGAGCCGACAAAGCCTCGACGAGAGGTCGGAGCCTAACCGAGCAGAGAAACGACGGGAAAGAGGCGCCTACGGGCGCCTCTCTTTTCGCGTTCATAGGGACCGGATACCCACGTGAGCTGGAGACCGCGTCCGTCAACGGCGCGCGTGAGTATCTGGTCCTCACCGCGCGCACTCCGGACGGCTGGCGTGCACCCTGCGCCGTGGGTATCTGGTCCCCACTCACAGAGGGCCCGCTTCGATGGTGGGTATCTGGTCCTCTCCGCACTCGGCGCCGCGGACCAGATACCCACGCGAGTATCTGGCCCCCACGTGGGTATTTGGTCCGCGGCGGGGCTTGTCGAGGAGGGTGGAGAGGCGTGGGTATCTGGTTCTACGGAAACCGAGCCCCGAGGCAGGCACGTGGGTTTCCGGTCTGCGTCAGTAGGTATCTGGTCCCAAATAACACCAACATGCGCGGTTACCGCTGGACGCAGAGGGCGATGAGGCGCCGCGCGTGGGTATCTGGTCCGCCCGCCTACCCCGCTCCGGTCGGCACCTAGGTGAGGTAACCGCGGAGACGCCCCTTGGCGCCTCGTGTGGGTATCTGGTCCTTTTCGTGGGTATCTGGTCCTTTTCGTGGGTATCTGGTCCTTTTCGTGGGTATCTGGTCCTTTACTGTGGGTATCTGGTCCTCGCCAACCGCGAAGGTCAACAGGCTGGCGTCGGTATCTGGTCCTCCGGGTCGGAGGACGCGAAGATCCTCGTGGGGATCTGGTCCCCGGGGCGCGGGCCACTAGTTGCGGGCTGGTCGGCGTACTCCGCAACACGAGCGAGCATGTGTATCCCGTCCTCAGTGACGGCGAAGTCCTCGACTCGCACCTTGAGGGGGCTGGCGTCTTCGAACGTGGGTATCTAGTCCTCCCACCGGCGCAGAGCTTTCCTGTGGAATCACAGGCGGAGCGTGGGTATCCGGTCCTGAAGTGCGGCGGCCTGAGTGGCTCTGTTTCCTCCAATGGAAGGGGTGGAAGCACCCGTCTGTGGAAAACTTGGCGTCCCTCTGTGGTTGCGTTTCGCCAATTCGTAGATCAGCTACCGGAGAGAGCTACAGGAAGCACTACAGGGGGCCGCGCTCGAGAGAGGTCAGATCCGCGGGCTGACAGTGATCGGCGGGGGAGCAGTGCTGCGCTCCTGGGACTGGATACCCACATCAGGCGGACCGGATACCCACGGGCTGAGGACCAGGTACCCACGAAAACGGACCAGACACCCACCAAAACAGCGTGGGTATCGAGTCCGACGACCAACCCTGCTGTGGAGAACTCCTCGGAGGGTACGTCGGTACCGAACTGACCGCTACCCGCGCCGGTTCTTCTTCTTCGCCCGCGGGGGAGTGGCCCTCGCCCTCAGAGGCGGTGCCGGCAGGTCCGTGATGGCGGGAACATTGAAGCGTACGTTGTAGCGAGGGTCGAGGCTGCCGAGCCCTGCGGCGTCCACGGTCTCGAACCGCTGGCTTTGGAGGGACGCGAACAAGCGTCGGTCGCCGCTCTTCGCGTCGCGAAGAGCGGCGACCGACACTTCGAGGGAATCACCACCGACGACGCCCTTCAAGCGGAGGTGCTTGCTCTTGCCCGCGTCGTCGACGACAACGACGGGCGGGGGAGTGGTGGCCATGCTGGGTCCATGCGCGGACGGTCAGCGAGCTGCCTGCTCTGCCCGTCGCAAGCGGTAGTCGCGGAGCTTCGCGCGGTAGTCCGAAAAATTCATCACGAAGCGGCCGAAGCTGGCGAGAGCCACGATGGCAGCAAGGATGATGATTCACCTGGTGAGGTCGCCGTGCGATCCGACGACGAACCGGAAGAACGGCCCGCCAGCGAGCCAGCAGAGCGCCGGCACGAGCGATCGACGCGACAGCCGAGGAGCTCGCGGAACGGCGACCTCCTCGGCTGCTGCGGCTTCAGCGGGCGTGGGGAGACGGAAGTAGGTGTCCTTGCTGTCCATGTGGGCCCTATGCGGGAGCGTCGGGGTGTGGTGCGCTGCGGCTACCTTCACCGTGCCGCCGTCATGGGCCCACGCGCCGGCCGCATGCAGCAGAGCCGCCATTCCCGGCGACATAGAGTAGCGGCGCTTCTTTGGCTCCCAGTCCCAGATGAAGTGCCAGGTCTTGCCCGGCGCGAACTCCTAGGCGGGAGTCGCGTCTCGGTTCTATGCAACACCCGCAGTTCTACTCCGCATGTCCGTGGGGAATGTGATGACGCCTGCGTGCGCACGGAGGTGGTGCCGCTCGAGCCTCGGGACGAGGACGAGTCGGCTGTCGAGGCGGTCATCGGGCCCGGCGACGACGGCTTCGAGCTCGCTGCAACCGGCTCCCTGCCTGCGAGCCTCAACGCCGGGCAACCCGCTCGCATCAGCACGCTGCAGTCCCAGGCCATTTCCGACGGCACTCGCGTGAGGTACAGGCGTGAGTGGGGCCGATTCGTCGAGTTCTGCCGGGCGGTAGGTGCCGAGTTCCTGCTCTCACAGCCACTGACGGTGGGTGCGTACTTGGAAGCGGCGGCCGCGGAAGGCAAGGACGACGCCAGCACCCCGTACGCCTCGAACACCTTCAACGGCTGGCTCGCCGCCATCGACAAGATGCACCAGCTCGCAGCCCTGCCAAAGCCGTCTGACACCGCGGAAGTCGAAGCGACGATGGTGAGCCTCCGTCGCACGGACGGCGGTCAGCTCCGACGAATGCCGGCGCCACTGCTCGAGGAACTCCGGTACCCGGTCGCAGCGATCGACATTGGCAACTACCCGCGCGCCGTTCATGGTGTCCGCGACTAAGCCATCATCGTCAAGGGCTTCGCCGGCGCGTTTCGCCGCAGCGAGATAGCCACCCTTACAACCGGGGACGTCACCCTCCACGATGACGACGGCCTCCGGCTGCGCGACCGCAACTCGAAGACCGACCAGGAATCACACGGCCGCACAAAGGCCCTCCCGTTCGGCGGGACACCGGCCATCTGCCCGGTGCGCGTTCATACGGTGGATTCAGCCCACCGAGGCCGTTCTGTCGACTCGACCCGGCATAGCCGCGATGACGCTGCTCGCCACGTTCGACACGGACGTGCACGGCTGCGCGAAAAGGCTCGACCACGCGCACGACCCGACGTACTGGTCGGATCCGCTCCCGTCTTGGCGCTGCCTGCCGAAGCGGATGCCGCTCTTCCGCCCCCATCTCCTCCGGCGGGACGATCCTCCGCGACACCCCCATCAGCGGTCAAGTCGTCCAGGACGCCGTCGTCCGGCACGCCCTCGCCGCCGGCCTCGACGCAAAGCGCCACGGCGGACACTCGCGGCGCGCCGGCTTCATTACCTCCGCGCTTCAAAAGGGCCTCAGCCCGCACCAGATCATGCTCCAGTCATGGCGTACCACTGAGCGGACGCTCGAGGGGTACAGCCGCGAGGCTGCTCCGCTGCACAACGACGCCGTCACTTCGATCGGCCTGTAACAAGCGTCGCTTTCTGCTCCGGGCTCTGGTCGTAATGGGGGCCTCCCCGTCGGCACCTTCGATGAACGCAGCGGCCCGGATGCGAGGCGTGTCGGTGTGCTGCTGGGCAGCATCCCCCGACCCATGGAGTCCCTCTGCGAAGCGGCCTGGGGATCACCCAGCACCACGAGGCCGGGTGCTCGACGCGCAGGAAGAAGCTGAATGCCGTCGGGGGTCATGGGCAGAACGCCACGTCCGCTGTACGATGAGTCACTTCCACGTCCGCCAAAACGTTCAGAAAAGACCTATTATCGGAATTGAAGCGGCAGGCGTGCCCAGTGCGGTGGCCAGCGGAAGTAAGGACCCATGGACGAGACGATCGAGCCGCTCGAGGCGAGCCACGTACCGGGCGCGCAGGAGCCTCGCGCCCTCGGCCGCGCGGCGTCAGCTGCGGAGCGTGCCGCGGCGGAGCGGTCCCGGACGGCGTTCGCGCGGCTGCGCGCGGTAGCGGGGGAGGGGCGGCCTGCCGGCTCGGGTGACGTGGTGGTTCCGGCGGACGCGTCGCCGCGAGTGTTCGCGGAAGCGTCCCTGTCGCCGAACACAATTCGCGCGTACCGGTCGGATCTGCGGCAGTTCGCCCGCTGGCGTGCCGGGTTCCTCGACCACGAGGTCTCCGAACCTGCCGAACTCGAGCAGATCACCACGGCGCCGGTCGATCCGGCCGAGGTCGCGGCGTTCCTCGCGGACAAGGCCAACGCTGTCCTCCCCGATGGTGGGCAGCGGTACGCACCGTCCACGATCAGCCGGTACGTTGCCGCGATCGACTGGGAACACGCTCGCCGCGGCCACACCCCACCCGGCTCCACGCCGATCGTCCGCGACGTCCTCAAGGGCATCCGCCGCACCCGGTCCGTCCCGGTGCGACGGGCGAAGCCGATGACGCTCAAAGCGCTGCAGACGACGCTGCTGAAGATCGACGTCGTCGACCTGCAGACCGGCGCCCTCGGAACCCGCGATCAGGCGCTGCTGCTGTTCGGGTTCGTCGGCGCGTTCCGCGAATCTGAACTCGCCGCCCTCACCGTTGCTGATCTCCGCCTCGTCGACGGCGAGGGCGTCTACGCCCGGGTGCGGAAGTCGAAGACTGACCAGGACGGCCTGGGCCGGATCAAGGTGCTGCAGCAGGGCGCGAACCCGGTCACCTGCGCTCCGTGCGCGTTCGTTCGGCTCTCTCGGCTGATGGCCGCGCAGGACGCTCGGGGCGAAGCCGGCCTCTTCACCGCGCTCACTGGAGCGAGCCTTGCCGTTCACGTCTGCGCGGACGGGCTCGGCACCGACCGCCTACCGCCGTCGATGCCGTTCTTCCGCGCGGTGTCGAAGTGGGGCCTGTTCCGCGACACCGGCATCAGCCCCACCACGGTCGGGAAGGCCGTTGCCCGCCGCGCGCACGCCGCCGGGCTGGGGGAGCAAGGCTGGTCCGGGCACTCCCTCCGCGCAGGGTTCGTCACCGAAGCCCGCAACGCCGGCGCGACGGACGTGGAGATCATGAACCAGACCCACCACACCAACGCCGCCACCCTGCAGATCTACGACCGCGAATACACGCCCCTAGTCCGCAACGCCGTCACCCGGGTGCGGTTATGAACCCCCAAACTTCCCCCAAACTCAGGCCCTATAGCGGGGCGCTGCTCGAGGCGCACTGGGGCCGGTTCGTCGCGTGGTGTGAGGCGGCAGACCACGAGTCGCTCCCAGCGACGGCAGCAACGATCGAGCAGTTCCTGATGCTGTTCCCCGGAAGCGCGTCGACGCAGCGGCTCCGTCGGCACGCGATCCGCGCACACCACCTCGCAGCCGGCCTCCCGGACCCGATACCCATCGTGGAGGCGCGGGTGTGGCCGCGAACAGGAGGCCTCGACCATGTGGCAGTGGGGAGGGTGTTGGCGGCGATCCCAAAGTACCGGTATCCGATCGGGCTCCGAGGCCGCCGCGACGCGTTCCTCACCGTCCTCCTTGGCATCCTCAACCTCAGCCGCGAACAAGCCCGGACCGTCACACCCGACGACATCGCTGTGACGAGCATCGGCCGGATCCGCGGCCACGTCGTGCCATCGTCCGACGACCCGACGTCGTGCGCTGCTTGCGCGGTGACCCGGTGGCTGCGCATCGTCGGGCCCGTATGGACCGGGTTCCGCGGCGACGTCATTCGGCTGCTGGACCCAACAAAGGGGAACCTGAACCAGCATGACTGCGAGCAGCCGGTGGCGGGGGAGTGGCGTCGAGCGGAGCAGCTGTTGTTGCCGTTAGACGTCCATGGCTGGGCCCGCACCGGAGTCAGCTTGTCTGGTCGGTCCATTACTGGCATCGTCCCGCTTCGACGCGCAGCAGCCGAGCACGGTTCAATCGCGGAAGTCCTCGGCGTGGTTACGCGACAGCCCTCACGCTTCGAGGCCCTGACGCTGCAGGAGACCTACACCGAGCTCGGTGCCACGGACGCCGCCGTAGATGCCGCGCTCATCCGGATCGCTGCCATTTGGAACGACGCCCAAGCGCTCGACGATGACCTCGCCCACGCTGCTGCTGAACGCAAGCAGGAGATAGCAACAGATAGCGATCGCTAGCTCGTCGACGGCAGGCACCGAGCACTCGACCATGAACGGCCGTCGCTGGTTCGAGATGCACGATCTATAGACGCTCGCGCACATCTGTGGCGGAGGGCCCTTGCAGGACTCCAGAACGACGGGGTGCTCAGCCCCATCGGGCGTGATGCTGAGGCGCACCCGAATGCAGCATCGGTGGACGATGGTCGCAGCCCGCTGGGCGGCGCAGCTGAGGCGGCCGATGCCAAGCCCGTCGGCCACGGAGTGCGCGATGGTCTTCGAAAGGCCCAGGCGTCGTAATCTATCGTGATGACCTTTTCCGGGCCGGCGCAGGCATCTGAGTGGCCGCACGACGGCGGGACGGCACCCGCTACATTCGAGACCATCAGCAATGGCGCCGATGACTATTTAGAAGACGAACTTAATTCTAGCCAGCGTTCCCTAACTTCCGATCTCTACCATTACACCACTGCAGACACGGCTCTCCTACATATCTTGGCTGGCCGAACGATCCGACTGTCCCCCTTCAGTGGCACGAACGACTTATGGGAGTCTCGGCCGCTATGGCCTAATTTGGAGGGCGAATTGGATGGCGACGCCTTCGGAATCTGGAGCGATATAGATCGATATATCCGCCTCTACTCAAAGGTCGCTTGTTTTACTCAGGACTGGCAATTGCCGCAGTCGGTATTAAATCCTGATGCTTTACGAGGATGGGCGCATTTGTCCCTGTGGGCTCATTACGGAGGTCGTCATGCTGGGGTTTGCCTTAAATTCGACAGGGACAAGCTCATTGATGCTTTTGGCGAAGCGCGTCCAAGTGCTATTCATCACTTTTATGGGCCTATCAAATACCGTACAGCCGAACGCGGTGTGGGCCCTCACGGTGTAAGTCTCGAGCAACTGGGTGAATTTGGTGTCGATGCGGTATCTCTTCGATACGCGCATCTTCATCAGGAACGGCTCTTCTTCCGGAAGCACGTGGATTGGGCTAGTGAGAAGGAGTTTCGATTGGTACGAACGGACCTCTCAACTGAACCTCACCATGTCGACATCTCGTCAGCTCTGACAGGCGTCGTGCTAGGTGATGCCTTCCCTCAAGAGCGGCTACCCGAGCTCCGGCAGATGCTTAATGGCTTCGGGGAGGTCGATATTCAGCAGGCAAAGTTCCACAATCGTAGTTTTCGGCTATTCCCTTGGGAACCACTCGTGACGCCCAGTCCTAGCGGAACTCAAATTGCGGGCGGACTATCTCCTCGCCGTTCAGGTGACCTGGCTGCGAGATTGAGGGATTTGGAAGATGCGGAGCGCGCTGCAAAAGAAATTGAGGAGCATGCGAAGTGGGTTGCGGAGCCTGTGCTCGGCTTATGGCACGAGGCGTTCAATCGCTGCTCCAAAGCACTCGCCGTTTGGCCAAATGTAGTTTTGAGCGTACATCCGAGCGGGATCGCAATTCCTGCAAAGGATCGGCGCAGGCCGCCCGGCGTGCCGGGGAACTCGGTCGCCTATGAGGGTGGAGTGATGATTGTCGGGGAGCACCAGCCTCAATACACCTGCACTTGGGTCATGGCGGTCGCTCTTCAGGTGATGCGTGATGGGACAGGGCGATTGCATGCATGCGTTACGCTAGAGGAATGGAAGGATGAGGGGAACTCTCAGCAGGAGATCTACCGAGATCGACGCGATGCGAACCCTGATCGAATTCTAGGGTCGGCGACTGACTTGGTGTTTTCGTTATTCGAGGCGTTGCCTATTGCGCAGAGAAAGTTCGACGAGGTTCGAGGCGCGGCGAGGTGACGCTTGCAGCGCATCGTTGCACCTATGGCTTTTCGGATTCGAGGGTATGACGCTCAGAACTTCTCCTGCTGACATAAGAGGCCGCTATCGGCCGGAGCACGACGAAGGCCGGCCACCCGAAAGGGATGGCCGGCCTTCGTCATGCTTGGGGGAGTCGTGTCAGTGTGCGGCGTCGTACGCGTCGCGGACGGCCTGGCTGATCCGGCCACGGCTCGAGACCTCGTGACCGTTCGCGTTCGCCCACTCGCGGATCTTCGCGAGCTCGTCGGAGTTGCCCCGCTTAGCCGTACCGCCGCTGGTGCGGCCCTGACGGCTGCCGCTGACCTTCCGCGCGGCAGCAACGTAGTCGGAGAACGCCTCGCGGAGCGCATCCGCGTTGTCGTCGGCAAGGTCGATCTCGTAGTGATTGCCATCGAACGAGAAGGACACGGTGCGGCCCTTGCCCTCATCGATGGTGTCGCCGGTCAGGTCGTCGACGAGGTGCGTGGTGACTTTCTGCGCCATGTGGAGGTCGCCTTTCACTCGGGGGTCGCATCTACCCTGGCATAGCTGGTCCCGGAGAACGCTTTGTTCGGTCTTCTTGTTGTCCGGAGGTCGGGCAGACGACCGCTCGCGCAACGCCCGGAGATGGATCGGTTATTGAGACGCTGCTGCGTTTGGTTGCGGTTACGGTCAGCCTTTGATGTCGTGGGGCCCACCGCTGGACACCATCGCATCATGCGGTGCACTCTGCTCGGAGCGTCCGGCAATCATCCCGGCGATGAGGGCGACGAGGAAAGGAACGATTTCGAGGGCCGTCGCCGTTGCCGCTTGCATTGAAAGGGCGAGCTGCGTGCCGTAGAGGCTGTTCGCTAGTGGGAAGACCAGGACGGACGCAGCGATCGGCAGGAGCAGCAGCGCCCACGTCCAACCGGGACGCCGAAGCACGACGTGCCAGACCGCGAGCCACGCCGCCGCGATGACGCCCCAGGTGAACGCCGGTGAAACGGGAGGATTGAAGAACCCGGTATCGACAGACCACCAGAGGGCGCTAACGGCGAGCACGACCACGGTGCCGATCGCGCGACGGCGGAGCGGCACGCCGGTGGTGAGGAGGATGCTCGCTCCGACCGCGATCCCAGGAACGATTGTGAGTGCGAACGAAGTGAGCAGGATGGCTGGGACGGAGCTAAGGAGCCCGTTGTAGCGCTGTAGGAGCCCGAGTCCGACGCTACCTGCCAGGAACGAAAGAGCGGCGAAAGCGATGAGGACGGGGATCACGGGGACGGTGAGTGGTGCGCTGCGAACCGTTCCCGGCATCACGGTCATGGTGTCCTTCCAGGTGGATCGGTGGTCGGTTCGTCGATGGAACAGGGCCGTCGTGAGTGCACCGAACGCGAGTGCGGTCGGTGAGAGATCAAGATCGCGGGCGTCGCGGAGGTCGGCGAGCCACTGCTCGCGGCGGATCGCACGGTGCGGGGACGGTGACATGGCGATGGCAGCAGAAAGGAGCAGCCGGTCGAGGGCGCTCATCGGACGACCGGCCGCGTCGTTGGCAGAGTGACGCCGGCGCTCCGAACGGCGGCACGGTCCTCACGCACTCGAGCGTCGACGAGGGCCCGAGCCGCCACGGCGCCGTCCACGGTGAACTCGTAGAGCCGACGCCTTGGCCCGGAGCGGTCGGGGTCGTCATCCCACGTCGACCGGATCCACCCCTGCCGCTCCAAGCGTTCCAGGATCGGGTAGACGGTACCCGGGGGTCGTCCGGTTGCCTTGATGACCAACAGGCCCCATGTCGGCTCGGTGCCGGCGAGCAACGCCTCGAGCACGTCGACCATCGGAGCGGTCACACGTCTGATCGGATCCATGTTTGGACGCTATCTATATAGAACAAGAACTGCAAGTACTACCTGCGACCTGCGCGAGGTGAGGCCCAACGCCATGGCACAGACCGCCGAAACGAGTTAGCTCACAGCTGACGACGGAGGGTTCCGGAACCACGAGACCGGAGCAGCACTCCCCACTGAGGCGGAGCTTGAACGGGCGGTTCTGATTCTGCCGACAAGGCGCACATCGACGAGAGCTCCGACGACGCGGCAGTCGAAACTGCGCTCTAAGACAGCGCGCGTGGATCAAGGCCGCGCAGCTTTGGGTACGAACGACGCCCAGGGAGCCCGCCGTGGACATCGTCCCGTTCCTGGTGCACAGCGTTGTACGGCTGTCACTGATGTAGCGACGATCGTTCTGCAGCGTGAGGTGTGGGTTTGCTTGTCGCCGGAATCAAAGGAGTGGCCCGCACAGCTTGCTGTGCGGGCCACTGTCCTCTCGCGGGGATCGGACTGGGATTGCGGCTGCTGGTGCGTCTCTTACATCGCAGCTGTGTGCATCCTCGGTTCACGCGCGGTCACACGCTCCGGCGGCTGACCGCTCGCTGCTCAGATTCGATAGAGGAGAGCGGTTGCGGCAGCCGCCGCTATCACCGCAGCGTGCCCCGCTGGCGGAAGCGGTGCAGCAGAAGGCCGCCGAGGGTGATCACTGCAGCTGCAGCAGCACCCGGAGCGGCGATCATGGGGGTGTCCACGGTGCGAGCGATGGTCAGCGTGGTGTTCGCGTTCGGGATGAGGTTGGCGACGTTCGTGCTGAGGTTGCTGGTGTTGTTCGTGTAGGACCCGGGCGTGGACCCCGTCACGTTCACCGTGATGGTGCAGGTCGCACCCGTCGACACTGAGATCCCCACAACCGACACTGTCGTGTCTCCGGCAGCGATGGGGCCATTGCCGCCGGCTACCGTCGGCGCACCGCACCCGCTCCCGATCGTCGCGCTGCTGTTCGCAATCCGAACACCAGAGGGAAGTGCATCCGTGAAGTCCAGCGGCCACAACGTGGGCTGAGCTTCGCTTGCAGGGTTGGTGATCGAGAACGTCAGGGCGCTCACACCGTCCGGGGCGATCGTCGTGGGCGAGAACGCTTTCGTGAGTTCAGCCGTGGGGAACGACAACGCGTACCCCCAGCCGTCACCGTTGGCGACGACGCTCGAGTCGGTTGAGTTGAACAACGTCACGGACTTCACCAGGCCGGAAGCGGCGGTGAGGCGAACCGATCCGCATGCGCCGCTGGGGTTGCCACCGGTGTTGGTTTCGCAGCCGTTGTTGTTCGGTTGGGAGAGGGTGGTGTTGATGACGGTCGAGGACACTGCCAGCGAGTTGTTGCCGGCCGCGCGCTGCAACGAGATGGGCGCGCCGGTCGTGCTCGTTCCGGTGACTCGCAGCGACGACGCATCCATGTTGATGACGTGGATCATCGGCGCGATGACGGGTTTGCTGAACGTCAACGTTGACGTGCGGGACCCGCTCTGGGTGAGTCCGAGGCAATCGTTCTGCGCTGTGACAACACCGGCCGGCACGGTGGGGGAGTAGTACGGGCTGAGGTCTTGCCCGGACGCCCGGAAATCACCAGTGCCGTTCATCTGGCATGTCCCGGTGACTGCGGTCGTTGTTTCGGTAGCGGTGACTCCTGACGTGCCGAACGTGAAGGTCCGATTCGCGCCGACGGCGTTGCTGGAAGTGGGTGTGATTGCGGTAGACCACTGCTGGGACGGGGACGTCGCGGCTGATGCTGCCGTGGCGCCGAGTAGAGAACCCGCGCCGACAGCCGCTCCGATGCTTGCCAGCGCAAGGACGTGCACCCATCGGCCTGGTGCGCGCTGACTGACCGGGCCGCTTGCCCGCGGTGACGATTGACGCCTGATTCGCATCTGTGCTTCCAATGTTCGGACGGGCGCCGACCTTCGTCGACGACGAGAGCGGAGAGGCCCTCACTAGCGGGACGCTGCGCACCGCTCGTCATGACGCGACTGATCCGCGCTGCCTCGCGGATCACCACGTCGTCGCAGCACCGTCGACTGCAGTGCACTGCACTGCACTGCACTGCACTGGTCGTGGTCGTCAGCAGAGCGGCACCACGGATTAGCGCCAACTGGCGTCATACCGCGGTGCTGAAGCAGTCCTCCAGGGGTCAGGACACACGGCGTGACCCAGGAGGAGGCAGCATGTACGGAGCAGGCGGAGGCTCAATTGGTGGTGGCGCCGCACTCGGCGGAACGCTGGCGTACACCGGCGCGGCGGACCCGAGCCTGGCGATCATCGTCGCCAGTAGCGCTGTGGCGCTTGGCGGTGTGCTGCTGCTGCGAAAGTGGCTGCTGCCGCGCCGAGCCGCAAGGGTCGAGCAGGACAGGTGAGTTCCGCCGTCAGCTCCCATACCAAGCGGATTGGGGTCGGTAGGACCGCAGTCCTCCTGGCTGTGTTCGCAGCTGTGGCCGGCGCGGTCGCGTCACAGGAGCAAGTCCGCTCTGCGGAAGCGCAGCTCGCAGCGTGGTGGCTGGGGCCGCTGCTCCCCGGAGAGGTGACGTCGTCCGGGACAGGATTCCTTCTTACCACCACCGCTTCGGGGCCCTTGTTTTTCAACGTGACCCTCGAATGCACGGTCCTCATCCTCGTGGTGCCCCTGACCGTGGTCATCGGTGCGATGGTGTTCCACCGCGCCACGTCCCTCGCCCGCATCGTCGCTGCTCTCACGGTTGGCACTACTGCGCTGGTGATCGTCAACCAGGGACGGCTCGGTCTAATCGCGTGGGCAACCCAGGTATGGGGGATCGTCCCGGGCTACCAGGTCAGTCATCTCCTCGTGGGATCTCTCCTCGCGATCGCGGGGTTCGTGGGAGCCCTTGTTCTGGCGATCACAATCTTGGGCCCGCGTCCCGCCAGCGCCCCCGGCCGCTAAGCCGCCGCCGCCCCCACTCGTACTGCAACAAAGGAATCTCATGTCTGCTGGAGACATCGCCGTGGTGCTGGGTACCCGCCCGGAAATCATCAAGCTCGCCCCTGTCATCCGCGCACTTGGCGAACGGGCATGGGTGATCCACACCGGCCAGCACTACGACGATGAGCTCGCCGGACAGTACTTCCGGGAGGCCGGGATCGGGCTGCCCGAGACCGTTCTCGACGGCATCGGCGGACTCTCCCGCGGCGAGCAGATCGGGTACGGCATTCTCGGGTTGACCGAACTCTTCGCGGTACGGCGGCCCCGTATGGTCCTCGTGCAGGGTGACACCAACACTGTCGCGGCCGCAGCGCAGGCTGCGCAGTACGCCGGTATCCCGGTCGGTCATGTCGAAGCCGGACTGCGCTCCGGTGATCGCGGGATGCCCGAGGAAGTGAATCGCATCCTGACCGGGACACTCGCTGATGTGCACTTCGCACCCACCGAGACCAGTGCGAATAACCTCCTGCGCGAAGGGGTCCCTCGGGATCAAATCGCGGTGACTGGTAACACAGTGGTCGAGGCGACGATCGACGGGTTGCGGCGCGCGGAGCCGCCCTCCGCCAAGCTCTTCCCTTCCGGCGTTGTGCCTGACCAATATGCCGTCGCGACGCTGCACCGACCCGAGAACACGGACACTGAGCCGGCGCTTCGCCGCGTGTTGGAAGCACTCGCTGCGCTACCGCTGCCCGTGGTACTGCTTCTGCACCCTCGTACTCGAGCTGCCGTGGACCGGTTCAAGCTGACCGCACTGCTTGCACGCCTTGTGGTACTGGATTCGATGCCCCCTGCAGCGTTCCTCGGGCTCGTCGCGGACGCCGCCGTCGTCGTGTCGGATTCTGGTGGGCTCCAGGAAGAGTGCACCGTCCTGAAAGTTCCGCTTGCGGTCATCAGGCGCAGCACTGAACGTCCTGAAGCGATCGACGCCGGCTTCGCTCGGCTGGTCTTGCCCTCCCGAGACATCGTGACGGAAGTGTCGTGGCTCCTCACCGACCGGCAACTCCGTGAACGCCTTGCACGCACACCGAGTCCCTTCGGCAACGGCACGGCCAGCGCACACATCGCGAGCATCAGCCGCGGCATCGCAGACGGCGACGATGTTCCGTCGGCGATCCGAGCAACTCAACTGATAGCGGCGACTGCCGCATGACCGGAGTCTCTCCCAGAGTCAGGACCGCATGATGGTGCAACTGTTCGCCAGCATCTCGACAGTGCTCGTGGTGTCGTTCTGCGCCTACGTCTTGACGATCCTGATCCCGTTCCTCCGGCGCAAGCCCGAACCGGAGGGCCAGCCTGCAGCGTTCCAATGGCACTTCTTCATCCCCTGCCGTGACGAAGAAGCCGTGATCGGAACGACTATCGGCCGTGCCCGGGAACGGTTCCCGACAGCGCACGTCTGGATCATCGATGACGACAGCGACGACCGAACCGCCGACATCGTGCGCCACTTCGAAGTGAACGACCCGCTTGTGCACCTGGTGGAACGGCACCGGCCTCACGCCCGCATCGGTAAGGGAGCGGCGCTGAACGCCGCCTACGACGCGCTCAACGCATGGCTACCGGCAGACGCCGACCACGAATCAACGCTCGTCTGCGTGTTGGATGCGGACGGGGAGATGGAAGCGAACGCCTTCGCCGCCGTCGCTACCGACCGCGTGTTCGGCGATCCCACGGTCGGCGCTGCGCAGATCACGGTGTGGATGAAGAACCGCAACGACCGGCATCCGCTGCCAGGCCACTCTCGTGTCGCAAACCTGATGGCGCGAGCGCTCATCCGGATGCAGGACATGGAGTTCCGCACCATGATCGCGGCGATGCAGACGCTCCGGGAGCACACCAGCACGGTCGGCCTCGGGGGCAACGGACAGTTCACCCGCCTCTCCGTACTCGATCTGATTCGAGACTCCTACGGCGAACCATGGCACGGCTCCTTGCTCGAGGACTACGAGCTCGGCGTGCACGTGCTCCTCGCCGGATACCAAACCCGGCACGTTCACGACACGCACGTGTCGCAGGAGGCGCTGACCAGCTTCCGAAGATTCCTCACCCAACGCACGCGCTGGTCACAAGGCAACATTCAGTGCGCACGCTACCTCGGGCAGATCTTCGCCTCACGGCACTTCGATACCCGAGGCGTGCTGGAGAGTGCCTACTACCTGGTCTTGCCCTTCATCCAGGTGATCGGTTTCGTCACCTGGATGGTCCTGGTCGGTGCGTTCATCCAGCGCCTGGCCACGGATCCACAACATGTCCTCGCCGACGCAACTCCGGTCGCGTTCGCGGCAACCGCCGTGCTCTTCACCCTCTTCGGCGTCGCACCCTTCGCAATCTGGGGACCCGTCTACGTGCGCCGATGCGAGCCGCAGAAGAGCCTGTGGAAGGGCCTGCTGTACGGACTGGGGATGTGGTTCTACGTGTTCTACATGTACGTCTCGTTGAGCAGGGCCTTCGTGCGCGTCGTCCTCCGCCGGAACGGGTGGGCGAAAACGCGCCGCAACGCTGAAGTCGACGTTACTGGCGCGATCGCGCTCGAGTCCTAGGAGCTGCTCAGATGTTCAAAACGGTGCTCACCGCAATCACCCTCACAGTCATCGACGCCGCCTTCGTCGCCGGCACGGCAGGCATGATGTGGTGGAACGCCGGCACCACCGTGGTCGACCTGACCCCCATCGCCGCCGTGATGACCGTCGTCACCGGGACGACCATCCTCATCTTCCGCGAGCTGCTCAACCCGCGGGCCCGCCAAGGACTCATCACAACTTCAGCAACACGGGCCGAGGTGCTGGTCGTCATCCTCGATGTCGTCGCCGTGGCGGCACTGCTGGCCGTCTGGATGACGACCGGCCTGTACCTGCTGGGCTGGTACGCCTGCTTTGCCGGAGCCACCCTGCTCACAGGGCACCTCGTGCAGCTCTTCGCCGACATCCTCGTCCGCGTGAACGCTGGAGGAGACCATGGCCGCGCGGAAGCGGCCAGACGCAGCACGGGGCTCGCCGCACTGCACGCCGGTGGCAGCATCCTCGGCATAGCGACGCTCGTGGCCACCCGCGATGTGCATACCTGGTCGGCGCCGCTGCTCAATGGCACTGTCGTACTCATCGTTTTGTCGATGCTGCTCGGTGCATCCGCAGCGTGGGGCATCCGCCGCATGCGCACAAGCAGCCCGTCCGCACAAGCATCACGGTAAGAATCACCGGCCGAGTGACGCTCCTACCGGAGCCCATGCGCCCTACGACGGTCACTTCACGCCGTGCCGCGTGCATGGGCGGCCCGTGAGCGAGGCCACTTTTCGGCGACGAAACACGACGGGTCTCGGATCCTCAACCGAAACGATCCGCATGCCGCTGCCGCGCAAACGGACACCCCGGGGTTAGCGCTGGGTGGGATGGCGTCTCACAGCGGGCTCGTATCCGGAAGGCTGCGCCGGGGCGGCTGGGGGAGCGGCGCGACTGCCGGTCAGGGTTCGAGCGTTGCGACGTGCATGGGGAGGCGGTGGGCGACGTTGCCGTCGACGAGGAGCGCCCACGAGTAGCCGCCGGAGTGCGGGACACGCAGGTTGTTGATCGTGAACGTCAGCGGATGTGCCTGGTCCGCGCCGGGGGTGAGACCGGGGAAACGGTGGGCTGTGAAACGTTGCCCGAGCTGGACGACCGCGGTGCCCGGGTCGCTGCCGTCTCCTGCGAGGGGGAGGAGCTGCCCGTCTTCGGTCTCGAGGCGAAGCGCGAGCTCGTGTTCGGTGTCGGTGTCGTTCCATCCGACGTGGACGATCACGCCGATCGCGATCCGTGGCTGCACTGTGGGGAAAGACGGTGCCGCGAGGGTGTCCCAGCCTGCGCCGAGGACGTACAGCTTGCCGTTGACCGCTTCGGCGGAGTCTGCGAGGAACGCGGTGAGGTGGATGGTCACGTGGGCTCCCGATGTCTGGTGATCGCCGCGTTCACGGCGGTGGCCGAAAGTTTTGCAGGTTCGCGTCATGATCGGCAGGGGGCGGGGTCTTCCAAGTGTCGGTGCACTGTGCTGTGCGGTGCACCGAGGCATCAATCGGGTTGGGGAGGGTGTCGCCGGCATCGGGTTTGCCGGCGACACCCGCCGCCGTCTCGATGTCTGCTTGTCTTCCCGCCCACACCTGATCGAAGGAACACGTATGCCTGTCGCCGCGACGAAGTCCGCACCGGCAACGCAGTCAGCCCTGGACGCGAACAGCCGGGATGCCGGCTCCCTGAGTACTGAGCGGGATGCGGCTTCCTCCTGGCCGGTGCAGCTTGGCTCGTCCGAGTTCACGGTGCTGGCCGGGGGCACGATCATCGCGGTCGCGCTGGTCGCGTTGGTCCTGACGGTATGGGTGCGGTTCGGTGGGTAGCAGCGTGGTGTCCAGGTCGGCAGGAAACGCCGTCATGACCGTGAACGAGGAACGTCCTGTTGGTATGAGCGATTCCGATGCGACCGTTGAGCTACCGGTGGGGGTGCCGCACGTGGAAGTGTTCATCGCCACGCGCACGAGCGAGCCGATCGGAGTGTGGTGCACCTGCGACATCGGACGGCAGCACACCTACCAGGAATGGCGCGAGCGGAATCAACTTCCAGAGCACCTTCGAGACCGGCGCGGTCGAACAGGTGCGGATGCGTCGATCACTGCCGCACACTGAGACTCAACCAGCTCACCGACCTACTGACCGGAGTATGACTCCGAGGAGCACCATCACGTGGACAGGGAACACGACGACCGGGCGTTAATCGAACGTGCCCGCGCGGGAGACCGTGCCGCGTTCGCGGCACTGTGGACTGCGCACTCCGAAGCTGCCCGCCGGCTCGCGGGAAGTATCACGCAGACGTTCGACGCCGACGACCTCGTGTCCGAGGCATACCTCAAGATCTTCACCGCGCTGCAAGCGGGAAAGGGCCCAACGGGTCCGTTCCGTCCGTACTTGTTCGTCACGATCCGCAACCTCGCGGTCAGCTGGTCCCGTCGAAAGCGCGACGACAGCATCGAGGAAGCAGAAAGCTTCCCTGATCCGCGAGCGACCGATACCGCGATCCTCGTCGCGCTGGATGAGCAGCTGACGATGCGGGCATTCCGGAGCCTGCCCGAGCGGTGGCAGCAGGTGCTGTGGTTCACCGAAGTGGACGGGTTACAGCCGCAGGAGATTGCGGACCGGTTGCAGTTGAAACCGAACAGTGTCGCCGCGTTGGCGTATCGGGCGCGGGAAGGTCTTCGGCAGGCGTGGATCCAGGCGCACATTGACAGTGCCGCTGCTGGGTCGGATCACCGATGGGCGCTCGAGCACATCGGGCAGGCCGTGCGGTCAAGTCTGAGCCCGAGGAACCGGGCGAAGTACGACGCACACCTGGCGGGGTGTGCGAACTGCACCGTGATCGCGGCGGAAGCGCAGGACACCAGCGCCCGCTTCACGTCCGCATTGCTGCCCATCGCGGTCGGCATCACCGGCACCGCAGGGCTCGGCGAATTCCTTGCACACGCCCGTACGCCTACCGACGCAACCCCGAACGCCGAACACGGCGCATCGGCATGGCGCGAGCATGTCGCGGTCCGGACGGCACGCACCGTCGTGGCCACCCGACGTCGCCGTGCCGTCCTCGCCGGCGCAGCCCTTATCGTCGCCGCGGGAATCACAGCCTCAGCCGTATACGGCACCACGCAAACCGCGCCGACACCGGTTGAAGCTGCAGCCGGCCTCGTTGCCACCGCCACCCCCACAGCATCCGAACTTCCGACGCCGACGACGGCAGCTACACCGAAGCCCCGTTCTTCCGAACTGGCGTCGAAGCCGTCTCCCCGCGAACCTGATCGACCCGAACGCAGCGCACCCGGGCGCGTCAGCACAGAACCGCGCACCGACAGCGGCAGCACCACGAGCGCCGCTGACCCTCAGCAGGCGGGCCCGCCGTCAGCGGGTCCCGCCGCTACTCAACCAGTGGTATCGATCACCAACGTCGACACTGGCCGTGGCGCGTTCTACCCGCTCGTGTCCGGAACCGCCGCTCCCGGCAGCGTCGTCACCGTCAGCAGTCGCGCCGGCGCCACAGCGTCTGCGACGGCGGACACCACTGGGGTATGGGCGGCACCCCAGTTGACGGCGTTCCCTACGGGGACTGGGCAGATCACGGCGTCCAGCGCCGGAGCGGTCTCGGGGCAAGCGTCAGCGCGTGTCACCCGCCCCGCGGTGTCGACCGCGTCCTCGGGCGACACACTCACCGTGCAGATCCGTGGGGTCCCGTCCACCGGGTACGCGCTCACCTGGGACGGCGCCGCCTTCGGGTCCGCTCGAACCGACAGCAGTGGAGCTGCGTCCTTCGCCGGGCAGGTCAACACAACCGGCACCCACACACTCAGCGTCGCTGCATCCGACGGAGCCCGATCCGGACCAGCAACAACGATGAGCGTGCGTTTCTAACCCCGCAAACAAGCCTCCCAGCACGCAATTCGTACCGTCCGGCACACGTTGCTGAAAATTCCCGTCATACCGGTGCAGCGGAGGCGTCTTCCTGGCAACACCAGTCCCGCACCGATCAGGGGTGCGGGACGATGAGCCGCGCAGGAGCGACGATGACCACACACGCCAACGACCACAGCACCGAACAGCCGAGGCGCTCCGTCGCCACGCTCGGATTTCGGGGCGCTTTGGCGCTTCTCGCCGTAATCGGTGGTTTCGGCCTGGTCATCGCCATCGTGAACCCGGGCGCATGAGCGCCACGTACGTTCTCGTGTCCAGCACCTGCGTCCGCCCCCTTGCCGGCGCAGTCACGCGGCTGTCCTCGAGCGCTTCCACAGCTCACCAAGCCGGATGGCGCGGCAGGGGAATGAACATTGCGGACAGTGCTGGTGCCCTGTGCGTATATGCCGGTATTGTCCAGGCAGCTCTCACCAAGCCGGGTCCTCGCCAACCACGAGGAACCGAACCCGTCCCGGGAGGATCAGGGATGAACGACGTCGACGTCGCTCGAGCAGGACGCATCAACGCAACCTTTGGAGGTGCGCGATGACGCGCAAGCTTGTCTTCGATCTCACGGGCCGCCGCCGGTACATCGCGTACGCGGCGCTGATCGCGTTGCTCGGCGCACTGCTGAGCGCCGTCACACTTCTCCGCCCGGCAAACCCGGCATCCGCAGCGACGTCACCGTCTCAGCAGTGGGCCACCTCCCTGACCGCACCGTCCTCCACGGACAGCGTCACCGGTGCAACCAGAACCTTCCAGTTCGGCACCACCGGCATCACAGCGACCGAGACCACCACCGCGGTATCCGGAAGCTGCTACATGACGAGCTCGCTCAGCAGTTGGAGCGGAACGAACGCCAACAGCTTCGTCAGTCCGACCCCTCCGGCGACCACTGGTGTCGCGACGAGCGTTTGTCTCGGCGACGCCGGCCCCAGCACACGAACCTCGACACTCACCTTCAGCCGGCCAATCATCGCGCCGATGCTGCACGTCATGAACCTCGACGCATCCCAGCTGCGCGTCGCGGGAACGAGCACCACGGGTGCGGCAATCACCGTCGCCCCGCTGACGCGCAACACCACGATGGAGGTCACCGGGAACACCCTCAACTCCACCTTCAACACCGCGATCAACGCCGGATGTCAGGCGAACGATGGCAGCAACCCCAACGGCGCCTGCGGATCGTTCCGCCTGACTGCGGCCTCGGGTTTGGTCCAGAGCGTCACCCTGACGAACACCACCGCCAACAGTGGTCTCCCGCAGGGAACGCAAACCTCCGATGACGGCTGGAACTACACACTGTCCTACCCGACCACGCCGCTGACGAAGGCGTTCAGTCCCTCGACGATTGCCCCTGGACAGACTGCTCAGCTCACCTTCACCATCGCCAACCCAGCGAACGAAGCGCAGCCGACCCTGTCCCCGCTCGGCTTCACCGACACGCTCCCAGCAGGGGTGACCATCGCCAACGGAACCGTGACCAACAACGGTAGTTGTGGGTCCCCGACGCTCACCGGCGCGGGCGGTGCAGCCCTCACTGCAGGCAGCACATCGGTCACCGCCGACACGATCACTGTCGCCGCCGGCGCGACCTGCACGATCACCGTGAACGTCACCGCAACTACCGCCGGGTC
This sequence comes from Curtobacterium sp. L1-20, assembly GCF_048755855.1. Classification (GTDB taxonomy): domain Bacteria; phylum Actinomycetota; class Actinomycetes; order Actinomycetales; family Microbacteriaceae; genus Curtobacterium. The sequence continues at coordinate 143,898 of NZ_CP151472.1, forward strand.
CTACACGAACAACAACGCGAACCTCAGCACCACCGTCGCGAACCTCGTCCCCAACGCGAACACGACCCTCACCGTCGCGGTTCCCCCGTCCACGCTGACCCTGCGGAAGAACGTCGTGGCACGCAACGCTCCGACTGATCAGTTCAACCTCACCATCGGCACCCCCACCCCAACAACGGCGACCACAAGCGGCACGGCGACCGGCGTTCAGGCAGCCACGGCCGGCCCAGCCACGGTGAACCCGGGCCAGACCTACTCGATCTCGGAATCCGGCACCACCGGCACCGATCTCAGCCGGTACAGCTCCTCGTACGTCTGCACCTCGGCAGGAGCGACCATCGCCAGCGGATCCGGCACGACCGGCTCGGTGACCATCCCGAGCGCCGGCACCACCGGAGCCAACGTCACCTGCACCTTCACAAACACGCCGTTCAACCCGAGCCTGACCATCGCGAAGACCGCAACCCCGACGACCATCACCGCCGCCGGCCAAACCGTCACCTACCGCTTCGAAGTGACCAACACCGGCGACGTCCCACTGACGAACGTCACCATCAACGACACCGCGTTCTCCGGAACCGGCACCGCCCCCACAATCACCTGCCCTGCCGGGACCGCGTCGATGGCGCCCGGCGCCACGGTCACCTGCACCGCCAGCTACACCGCAACACAAGCAGACGTCAACGCAGGACGCATCACCAACACGGCGACCGCAACCGGGACGCCGCCCACTGGCGCACCCATCACCTCCACCCCCTCAACAGCAGTCGTGACCGCAACCCAGTCGCCGGGGATCTCGGTGGTGAAGTCGGCGTCGCCGTCGGATGCTGCGTCGTTCACGGTGGGTCAGGACGTGACGTATTCGTTCGTGGTGACGAACACTGGGAACGTGACGTTGACCGGCGTGGCGGTGGATGATTCCGAGTTCACGGGCTCGGGTCAGCTGTCGGCTATCGATTGCCCGACGACGACGCTTGCGCCAGGTGCGCAGACGACGTGCACGGCGACGTACACGATCACGCAGGCTGACGTGGACCGTGGCAGCATCCGGAACGTTGCGACCGCGACTGGTGTTCCGCCGACGGGTACGCCGCCGGTGTCGCCGCCGTCCGAGGTGACGATCCCGTCGAATCCGGCGCCGTCGCTTTCGGTGGTGAAGACTGCTGATCGGACGACGATCACGGCTGCGGGTCAGACGGTGAACTACTCGTTCGTGGTGACGAACACGGGGAACGTGACGATCACGGACCCGGTGGTTGATGATTCGGACTTCACCGGGACCGGGACCGCTCCGGTGGTGGATTGCCCGGCTGGGTCGATCGCTCCGGGTGCGTCGGTGACGTGCACGGCGTCGTATGTGACCACGCAGGCGGATGTTGACCAGGGTGGTGTGACGAACACTGCGACGGTCACGGGTACGCCGCCGGGTGGTGGGACGACGCCGCCGTCGCCGCCGTCGACGGTGACGGTTCCCTCCGACCCGGCGCCGGCACTGACCGTCGTCAAGACCGCTGACCGCACCGAGCTCACGGCTGCAGGGCAGACGATCACCTACTCGTTCGTGGTGACGAACACGGGCAACGTGACCTTGACCGACGTCGCGGTGGATGACACCGACTTCACCGGAACTGGGACGCTATCGGCCGTGACGTGCCCGACGGCGACGCTCGCGCCGGGTGCGGACATCACCTGCACCGCGACCTACGAGGTCACCCAGGCGGACATCGACAACGGCGGTGTCACCAACACCGCTGTCGGTACCGGTACTCCGCCGACCGGCGACCCGATCCCCACACCCCCCTCGACCGTTTCCGTCCCGTCCACCCAGGCGCCGTCGCTTTCGGTGGTGAAGACTGCTGATCGGACGACGATCACGGCTGCGGGTCAGACGGTGAACTACTCGTTCGTGGTGACGAACACGGGGAACGTGACGATCACGGACCCGGTGGTTGATGATTCGGACTTCACCGGGACCGGGACCGCTCCGGTGGTGGATTGCCCGGCTGGGTCGATCGCTCCGGGTGCGTCGGTGACGTGCACGGCGTCGTATGTGACGACGCAGGCGGATGTTGACCAGGGTGGTGTGACGAACACTGCGACGGTCACGGGTACGCCGCCGGGTGGTGGGACGACGCCGCCGTCGCCGCCGTCGACGGTGACGGTTCCCTCCGACCCGGCGCCGGCACTGACCGTCGTCAAGACCGCTGACCGCACCGAGCTCACGGCTGCAGGGCAGACGATCACCTACTCGTTCGTGGTGACGAACACGGGCAACGTGACCTTGACCGACGTCGCGGTGGATGACACCGACTTCACCGGAACTGGGACGCTATCGGCCGTGACGTGCCCGACGGCGACGCTCGCGCCGGGTGCGGACATCACCTGCACCGCGACCTACGAGGTCACCCAGGCGGACATCGACAACGGCGGTGTCACCAACACCGCTGTCGGTACCGGTACTCCGCCGACCGGCGACCCGATCCCCACACCCCCCTCGACCGTTTCCGTCCCGTCCACCCAGTCGCCGGGGATCTCGGTGGTGAAGTCGGCGTCGCCGTCGGATGCTGCGTCGTTCACGGTGGGTCAGGACGTGACGTATTCGTTCGTGGTGACGAACACTGGGAACGTGACGTTGACCGGCGTGGCGGTGGATGATTCCGAGTTCACGGGCTCGGGTCAGCTGTCGGCTATCGATTGCCCGACGACGACGCTTGCGCCAGGTGCGCAGACGACGTGCACGGCGACGTACACGATCACGCAGGCTGACGTGGACCGTGGCAGCATCCGGAACGTTGCGACCGCGACTGGTGTTCCGCCGACGGGTACGCCGCCGGTGTCGCCGCCGTCCGAGGTGACGATCCCGTCGAATCCGGCGCCGTCGCTTTCGGTGGTGAAGACTGCTGATCGGACGACGATCACGGCTGCGGGTCAGACGGTGAACTACTCGTTCGTGGTGACGAACACGGGGAACGTGACGATCACGGACCCGGTGGTTGATGATTCGGACTTCACCGGGACCGGGACCGCTCCGGTGGTGGATTGCCCGGCTGGGTCGATCGCTCCGGGTGCGTCGGTGACGTGCACGGCGTCGTATGTGACGACGCAGGCGGATGTTGACCAGGGTGGTGTGACGAACACTGCGACGGTCACGGGTACGCCGCCGGGTGGTGGGACGACGCCGCCGTCGCCGCCGTCGACGGTGACGGTTCCCTCCGACCCGGCGCCGGCACTGACTGTCGTCAAGACCGCCACCCCGGAAACGGTCGGGAAGGTCGGCGACACCGTCAAGTACTCCTTCCGCATCACCAACACCGGGAACGTGACCCTCAGGAACGTCACCGTCAATGAGGGTGCGTTTACCGGCACCGGCGACCTGTCCGCGATCACGTGCCCAGCTGGCGCCGCGGCGCTCGCACCGGAAGCCTCAGTGACGTGCACGGCGACGTACGCGCTGACACAAGCAGACGTCGACGCTGGGGAGGTGACGAACACAGCGACTGCCACCGGCACACCCCCCACCGGAACGCCCGTGGACTCGCCACCCTCGACCACCACAGTCACCGTTCCAGAGGATCCGTCTCTCGAGATCGTGAAGACCGCCAACACGGAAACCATCATCCGTGCCGGGCAGTCCATCACGTACTCGTTCGCCGTCACCAACACCGGCAACGTCACGATGTCGGACATCGTCATCGATGACCGTGACTTCTCGGGCACCGGGGAGCTCTCGAGCATCGACTGCCCCGCTGAGTTGGTGGCGCCGGGCGCCACGCTCACCTGCACCGCGACGTATGTCGTCACGCAGGCGGATGTCGACTCGGGGGAGCTGACGAACGCGGCGACCGTCACGGGGACGACGCCGGGTGGGAACACGCCCGATCCGACGCCGCCGTCCACGGTTGAGATTCCGGTGACGAAGACGCCGGGTATCAGTGTGGTGAAGTCCGCCGACGTCACTGGGGAGGAGGACTTCGTTGCCGGCAACACGGTCACGTACTCGTTCGTCGCGACGAACACCGGCAACGTCACCCTGACCGATGTCGTCATCAACGACACCGACTTCTCCGGCACCGGTGAGCTCTCCGCCATCGACTGCCCCGCGGACCAGACGGCATCGTTGGCTCCGGGTGCGTCGGTGACGTGCACTGCGACATACACGTTGACGCAGGGCGACATCAACGCCGGTGAGGTCACGAACACGGCAACCGCGTCCGGCGTCCCGCCGGCAGGGACTCCGCTGACGTCGACACCGTCGAGCGCGGTGGTGCCGACGCCGGAGAACCCGTCACTGTCGCTGGTGAAGACCTCCGACCGGCAGACGATCTCCGCGGCGGGGCAGAAGGTGACGTACTCGTTCCTGGTCACGAACACTGGCAACGTTACGATCACGAACCCGACGATCAACGACACCGGGTTCTCCGGCACCGGGGAACTGTCCGCGGTCACGTGCCCCAGTAGCGGTGACAGGCTGCTGCCGGGACAGTCGGTGACGTGCACGGCGACGTACACGACCACGCAGGCGGATGTCGACGCGGGATCGCTGCGAAACACGGCAACGGCAGTGGGTACCACCCCCGGGGGTGACCCGACCGATCCGACGCCCCCGTCGACGACGATCGTCCCGACGGATCCGCATCCGGCGCTGACGGTGGTGAAGAAGGCCAGCAGCAGCACCATCACTGGTGCCGGTCAGACGGTCCGGTACACGTTCACCGTCACCAACACGGGCAACGTGACCATGCGGAACGTCACTGTCATTGACCGCGACTTCTCTGGCACTGGGCAGCTGTCCGCGATCACCTGCCCGGCAGGGACCACGGCACTCGCCCCGCAGATGAGCGTCACCTGCACCGCCTCCTACGTCTCCACAGCGGCGGACGTGCGGGCGGGAACGCTGACAAACACGGCGGACGTCACGGGCACCCCAGCAACCGGCGGCGATCCGATCACCTCGACCCCGTCTGTTGCAACGGTCGCCGTCGTGGCGGGCGCTGCAGGACTCGCGTTCACCGGTGCCACCATTGGGTGGCCGCTTGGGATCGCTGCACTCCTGCTCGTGACCGGTTTGGGGTTGATCACGTTGCGCAAGCGCCGCCGCGTCTGATCACCGCAGCGGGAGGGAACCAGCACCGGTTCCCTCCCTGCTGCGGCACGGCATTTCGATAGTCGGAGAAGGAAACACCATGCACCACCACCTCAGCCGTCGGCTCCTCGCCGCGGCAGCCGGCCTCACTGTTGCCGGCCTCGCCCTCACCGGATGCACGAGTGGCACCACCACCACACCTGACAAGACGTCGACGTCGACGCCGGACGCGAAGAGCAGCCAGTCGGCACCGCAGCTGCCCGGCCAACCCAAGGGCGTCACCGGTGCCACGGACGTCCCAACAAAGGTGAAGAACGTCGCCGCGAAACGCTCCGCCGTCGCCATCAGCACCTGCAAGGCCACCAAGGATGGGTGGGCGGCAACCGGTACGGCGAAGAACAGTTCGGCGAAGGACGCGGCGTATGCCCTGACGGTGTACTTCACCGACGACAAGGGCACCGTCGTTGGCTGGGACCAGACCACGGTCAACGCGGCCAGTAAGCAGACGGCGAAGTGGACTGCGGCAGCGAAGTTCACGGCACCGAAGAAGACGAACTGCGTCCTCGCTGGGGTCGGCTGAGCACGCAGCACCAGCAGCTCACTGCTCTCCGGGGCAGGTGAGTCAGACGGGTCGGTTACCCGTCGCATGCGGGAGTGGTTCTCCCAACCAGTGGTGGGGTCGGTCCGTTCGGGTGACCGACCCCACCACTGCGTCGCGGCTTGGGCATGAGAAGAGGGCCGCCGCTCAAGGATCAGGCAAGAGCGGCGGCCCTCGGACGGAGGGAGCTAACCAGGCCACCTCCGGCCACCCGCCGACGCGAGATCAGGGACGCATCAGCGGGCCCTGCAACACCGACTGCTGAGTCAGGTGCGCAGCGAGGGACAAGATCTGCCCTCACGACGAAGACGTCGCCTTCACCCTCGCATGACGCGAGTCCACAGAATCGCACCCTGACTGCTCCAGGGCAACGCCTCGCGAGCAGCGGAGAATTCTTCACGTCACGCGTCATAGTGGTGATGGTTCGGCGTCCCTCCGGTATGCGTAGCGCAACCGGTCCCCGTGATTCTGCTGCAGTCGACGGCGTACCGTCACAGCCCTGGCGCCGCATGATCAGTGCTGCCGTGACGGCCACTATTGCTGCCGTGGTCGGAGCAGGGTCACTGCTGATCGTGCCGCCGGCAGCTGCCGCACCTGGGGACCCGTTCCCAGCCGCCGACCCGCTGGTGTTCGTCGCGCAAGGGGTGCCGACGCAGCTCTACGAAGCGACGACGAATGCTGCAGGGGATGTGTCGTTCTCGGCGATCGGGTCGCCCGCACCGGTGACGTACAACGCGATCTCGTACAACACTGCCGACAACTTCCTCTACGGCATGGTCGTCACCGGAACTGACGACATCCCCACGGGATCGTTGATCCGCATCGGTGACGGCGGCGTAATCACCCGTGTCGGATCCAACACGTTCGGAACGGCTCAGGTCACCGGGGTGTTTGGGCCAGGCGGATACCTCTACGAGATGGCCAACCACACCTCGACCATCAACGTCATCGACGTCACCACCGGCACCCTCGTCCGCACGCTCAACCTCAGCAGCGAGGTCGATACGCCAGATCTCGCCTTCGTCGACGGGTACTTTTGGGGCGCAGATAACGCCACCACCGGAACGTCTACGATCACCCGCGTCGACCCCCAAACCGGGACCGTCACGGTGTTCACGTCGCCGCTACCTGCCGGCACCTACGGGGCGGCATGGACCTTCGGGAACGGTAACCTCGGACTCTCCCGCAACTCGGGTGACGTCGTCCAAATCAGCATCACCAACCCCGAATCAGCCGATCCCAAGTTCATGTTGGTCGCCACCAGCGACGGCCCTGCCAGCAGCAACAACGACGGAGCCGCGTCGCCGGGCCTCCCGACGGACCTCTCGGTTGTCAAGACGGGTCCTGCAGCGACGGTTCCTGCTGGTGGAACCGCGACGTACACGCTGACGGTCACCAACAACGGGCCGGGTAACTCCAGCGGCTTCGTCGTGAACGACACCGTCCCGGCACCGCTGACCAACCTCGCGGCGAGCTCCGACGCTTGCACGGTCACCGGGAACGCGGTGCAGTGCATCGGTGGCCGTCTCCCCGCGGGGCAGTCCATCACGTACACGATCACTGCGACGGTCCCTGCTGGCGTGACCGCGTCGGTGTCGAACACCGCGACGGTCATCCCGAACGAGCAGGACCCGACCCCGGGCAACAACACCTCCACCACGACGGCGCCGCCCGCCGGTATTGGCATCGTGAAGCGAGCCGGAACGCCGGTCGATGTCAACGGCAACGGTCTCGTTGACGCTGGCGACACGATCCAGTACACGTTCAACGTCACCAACACCGGACAGGTTCCCCTGACCGGCGTCACCGTCAACGACGCGAAGGTCGGGGCAGTCACCTGCCCGGCGACGACCCTCGCCGCCGGCGCCGCTGAGACCTGTTCCGCAGCGTCGACCTACACGATCACCGCTGCAGACGTCACCGCAGGTGCTGTCAACAACACGGCCACCGCGACCGGCACCACCCCGGACGGTCAAAACACGACGTCGACGCCCTCTCGGACGTCCACGCCGACCACCGCGGCGACCCCCGGTATCTCCATCGTGAAGTCCGCTGACCCCGCCACCGGCACGCTCCGCGCCGGCGATGTGGTGACCTACCACTTCGCGGTCACCAACACCGGCAACGTGCCCCTCACCGGAGTCACGGTCAACGAGACCGCATTCTCCGGCACCGGGACCGCCCCGGACGCGGACTGCCCCGCAACCACCCTCGCTGTCGGCGCGCAGATGATCTGCGAGGCGACCTACACGTTGACCACGGCGGACGTCGACGCCGGCGAAGTGAACAACACGGCGACCGCATCGGGCACCCCGACCGGTGGGACGCCGATCACCTCGTCCCCGTCGAACGTGACCGTTCCGGCGCCGGCCGCACCCGGGATCGCTGTGGTCAAGACCGCGACCCCGACCGTGGTCGCGAAGGCAGGGCAGACCGTGACGTACTCCTTCCGTGTCACGAACACGGGCAACGTCACGCTCACGAACGTCGCACCGGTCGAAGGGAACTTCTCCGGCACCGGTGACCTCGGCGCGATCACCTGCCCGACGACGACCCTTGTCCCGGGCCAGGTCGTGACCTGCACCGCCCCGTACACCGTCACGCAGGCCGACGTGAACGTGGGCACCCTGACCAACACTGCAACCGCCTCAGGGAACACTCCGGGCGGGGGCACCGTCCCGCCGCCGCCCGGCTCGAGCACGACCGTCGACATCCCCCGCACGCCGGGCCTGTCGGTTGTGAAGAGCGCTGACGCGGAGGTCGCGAAGGTCGGCCAGGTCGTGACGTACTCCTTCGTCGTCACCAACACCGGCAACGTGACGATCACGGACCCGACGGTCACCGACACGGACTTCTCCGGCTCCGGGGACCTCTCCGCGGTCGACTGCCCGTCCGGGGCGCTCCAGCCCGCCGCGAAGATCACCTGCACCGCCACGTACACGGTGACGCAGGCCGACGTGGACGCTGGACGCATCAGGAACACCGCCACCGGCACGGGCAAGGTCCCCAACGGGGTGACCCCGCCGGAGGTGCCCTCGAATGAGGTCGTCGTCGGCACTGACCCGGTGTCGCTGCTGACCATCAAGAAGACGGCGGACACCAAGCAGGTCACTCGAGCCGGACAGACGGTCACCTACTCGTTCCTCGTCACGAACACCGGCAACACGACGATCACGGATCCGGTCATCACCGACAGCGCCTTCACTGGTCACGGGGATCTCTCGAAGATCACTTGCCCCGACACGGCCGCAACCCTCACTCCCGGGGAGGCGGTGACCTGCACTGCGACCTACAAGGTGGTGGCAGCGGACCTCGCAGACCGCGGTGAGCTCTCGAACACCGCGACAGTGACCGGGAAGACGCCTACAGGTGGTTCCGTCACCTCGGGCCCATCCACGGTGAATGTGCCCGAAGTTCCCCCGACGACCCCGGGCGGTCCGACCTCCACCCCAACTCCGACCCCAACTCCGACCCCGACCCCCGGGGACCCCGGAACTGGGACACCTCCGGGCCCGGGGCCGCACCCGATCGGTGGCGGCACCAGCTCGGGTAACCCGGGCGGCTCGCTGGCCTTCACCGGAACCGATTTCGTCGGCCCCGGCATCGGCCTGGCGCTGCTGCTGCTCGCTCTCGGTGGCACCGTCCTGATCCTCCGTCGCCGCAACCAGCACGGCGACGAACAGGACAACACCTAACCCCTTCGGGATCCCGCCGGATCGGACGCCCCCACGGAGCGTCCGATTCGGCGCCTAGACCACCGCCCGCGAGGTCATGAGGATGCAGTACCTACCCAGGTAGCGGATGCCGGTGGTGCCGCGGAACCCCTGCATAGGGGGAACTGGACTTGGTGTGAAGCGCCGTCACACCTTCCGGCATGACGCGTCCTTGCATGTAGAGAGCTTTTCCGTCCGGGAGGATGCCCAGCCCGGGTCCCGTCACCTGGTTTCGGGCTGTTCAAGATGGAGCGCGGTATGAGGAGAACAGTTGGAACTGCAGCAAGCACGAGGCGGTGGTTCTGAGATGTCGCTAGAGCAACGTCCTGACAATTCGGCCATCATCGAAGCCTCCGGGCTGATCAAGACGTACCGGTCGAAGTCCGGTCCGGTCCACGCCCTGTCCGGGCTCGACCTGTCCGTCCCGCAGGGCACGGTCACGGCATTGCTCGGGCCGAACGGCGCCGGGAAGACCACCACGGTCAAGGTCCTCACGACCCTCACCACGCCGGACGCGGGGTCGGCGACGATCGACGGGATCGACGTCGTCGCCGACCCACAGGCCACCCGGCGGTCGATCGGCGTCTCGGGGCAGTACGCGGCCGTCGACGAGAACCTGACCGGGTCCGAGAACCTCGAGATGATCGGGCGGCTCTACCACCTCGGTCGTCGCACGGCGCGCGAGCGCGCACGGGAGCTCATCGACGTGTTCGACCTGTCCGAGGCGGGCGACCGTCCCGTGAAGGGCTTCTCCGGCGGCATGCGGCGACGCATCGACCTCGCGGGCGCCCTCGTGATGAACCCCCGCGTGCTGTTCCTCGACGAGCCGACCACCGGACTCGACCCGCGCAGTCGTCTCGCGCTGTGGGGCATCATCGAGGACCTGGTGGCCGAGGGCGCGACGGTCCTCCTCACCACCCAGTACCTCGAGGAGGCCGACCGGCTGGCCGACGACATCGCCGTGATCGACGACGGCCGGGTCATCGCCGAGGGCACGGCGGACGAACTGAAGGCGCAGGTCGGCGGACACCGCGTCGTCGTGACCCTGGTCGACGAGGCCGACCGCGACGCGGTGACCACCGTGCTGCGGCGGTACGGCGTCGGCGACGTCGAGGCCTCGGGTGACGGTCGGACACTCGGTGTCGCCGTGGACGCGGGGCCGAGCGCGCTGCAGCGGGTGCTGGCCGACCTCGGCGACGCGGGCATCGAGCTGCACGACGCGGGCATGCGCCGTCCGACGCTCGACGATGTGTTCCTCCGGCTCACCGGGCACGCGGCGACGGCGGACGACGACGCCACGGTCGAGCACAAGGAGCCGGCACGATGACCGCCACCACCCAGGCCCTCGGGCGGCAGCTGCCCGTCGTCGTCACCTCGCCCGTCGCGATCTGGTTCGAGGACGGCTGGACGGTCACCAAGCGGAACCTCATCAAGATCAAGCGGTCGCCCGACATGCTCGTCTTCGCCGTGCTGCAGCCGATCATGTTCGTGCTGCTGTTCAGCCAGGTGTACGGCGGGGCGATCGCGGTCGAGGGGACGGACTACACGCAGTTCCTGATGGCCGGCATCTTCGCCCAGACCGTCGTCTTCGGTGCGACGTTCTCCGGGTCGGCGATGGCGCAGGACCTGAAGGAGGGGCTGATCGACCGCTTCCGCACGCTGCCGATGGCGTCGTCGGCGGTGCTCGTCGGGCGCACGAACTCCGACCTCGTGCTGAACGGCATCTCGATGGTCATCATGATGCTGACCGGTCTCGCCGTGGGCTGGCGGGTGAACTCGTCGCCGCCGGAGTTCCTGGGCGGGATCGGCCTGCTGCTGTTGTTCAGCTACGCGTTCAGCTGGGTGATGGCGCTCCTCGGCATGAGCGTGAAGACCCCCGAGGTGATCAACAACGCGTCGTTCATGATCCTGTTCCCGCTGACGTTCGTCTCGAACGCGTTCGTGCCGAGCGACACCCTGCCGCTGGTGCTGCGGGTGTTCGCGGAGTGGAACCCGGTGTCGTCGCTCGTGCAGGCCGCCCGGCAGCTCTTCGGCAACGTCGGCTCGGCTCCGGTGCCGGACATCTGGACCACGCAGCACCCGGTGACGACGGTCCTCGTCGGCATCGCGGTCATGCTCGTCGTGTTCGTGCCGTGGGCGGTCAGCAAGTACACGAGGATCAGCGCGAAGTAGCGGCAGCACCGCCGCGTCGGTGAGCGTGATACGCGGCCGCGGGGCTCATGCCACTGCTGAGGTGGCCACGGTTGCTCCCATATGCGATCGGTGGCGGTGATGGTGGCCGTTGTCCGTACTTCACCGCGAGTATGGCCGTGGCCTCGCGGTCAGGGGTATTCGATGATCGTGTCCTTCCATCTACACTCCGATCGACTGGTGATCGGACGTGCATTTTGCATCATCGCGGGGACTGGACGACGTCCTTCGGTAGTGACCGAGACGCGCAACTCACCGGCCGAGCAGGGCTTCCCGCATGTAGAACGCTTTCGCAGCACCGCTACGGGGTACCCGATCGGCTTGAGCTGCTCGTGCCCAATCGGTGCTGATCATTCTCACGCGGAGTGGCGGGCCCGATTTCAGAACAAGGCTGGGCGTGGGCCTGCGGTTCCGGCTCCTGGAGCGGCCGATGCGTTGTGGGGGAGGAATCGTGACGGAGTGTGGCGGTTGACCGTCCAGCAGCAGCTGGTGGGCATGGTCGCGCTGGTTCGCGGCCGGTATGATGTTAGAGGCCCGGATGGAGAGTACTTCGCAGCGTTTAGCAGCCTCTTGGATGCGAAGCAGTTCCTCGAAGCACAGCACCGACGCTGACATTTTCAACGTCGTCACTCATGCTGTTGATGCGCACTCCGCAGTGTCCTATCACCGCCACCAGCGGGAGCTGCGCATACACGCAAGCTCACTGCGCTTGTCCGCTTAGCGGCGTACGAGGATGCGCTCAACGTAGCCGTTCACTACCAGTCGTGGCGTTGCCCGCGAGGGCCGAAGACGGTGCGATTATTGCGGCCCTTGTGTCATGCGGACGAGTAGAAAGACCAGCAGCAGCCGAGACGCCTGGTAGCCGATCGATTAGCGGCGGGCTTTTTTTTGGGGGGGGGGGGGAGAGCGGGGGGGTCGGGTTCCGATCGCTGCAAGAGACGATCGACACGACCTCGCCCGGTGGCCGGCTGGTGTTCCACGTCTTCGCCGCTTTAGCTGAGTTCGGGCGGGATCTCGTTCGAGAGCGAACGCATGCTGGGCTTGCGACGGCTCGAGCTCGGGGCCGGACCGGTGGTCGGCCGCCTGCGCTGTCGGCCGATCAGGTGCGGACCGCGCGGCGGTTGTATGAGCAGCAGGACATGACGGTCGCGCAGATCCGCGATGTTCTCGGACAACGGTGTACCGAGCGCTTCGGCGAGATAGTGAGTCAGTCGCGGGGTGGCGCGGGAAGACGATTGGCTGACGGGTGAGCAGGATCGTGCGATTGAACGGGGACGATCAGGCGACCGGTCGTGTTTGGTCGGCGTGTCGAGTGCCTCGAGATCACGACGCAGGCCGAATAGATGAACAGACCTTCAGTTTCCACACTCGCTGAGAAAGGAAGGCACTCAGGCCCTCGATAACTTGCTGAGCAACAGCCCGGGGGGAGAGGGGCTTCCTCCGTGTCTTTGGGAGAACTCATGCTGAACAAGAACCGACCCAAGCTTCGTCTACTGGCGAGCGCCGGCGCCCTCATCGCGGTGGCTTCTGGCATCGTCGTGCCTGTCTCGTCGGCGAACGCCGCGACCGCCGGCAGCGCCATCTTGAACTCGTGGGAGGACTACAAGGGCCGCAATGTGTTTGTCCGCGAAGGTGCCTACGACGCGGCAACGGCTAAGGGCTTCGGGATGAAAAAGATCCGCACAAAGCACAACATCAAGCTGATCAACTCGCTGAAGTTCGCCACGAACAACCCCAACGGTGGAACCGCGAAGGGGCAGAAGCGTCAGTACGATGCGTGGGCCAACAAGCTCGAGTGCGTGAACGGCAAGAACTGCAAGTACACCGACAGTCGCCCGTTCCACGTCGTCATGGACTACCGCAAGGTCGGCGTCTACTACGGCGTCGACCTCCACAAGACGACCCTGGGCGTCGCTACCGCGTACTGCACCAACGAAGACAAGGCGCACGACTGCCCGAGCTGGGTGGACTCCGCGTTTCAGAACCCCGTTGACCGCGACTCAGGCAAGCGCGCCGCCGTGCAATCCGACACCAACGCCGACATGACCGCGGACTCCGTGACTCTCAGCTACCAGCCGCTTGGGCCGGTCACCGAGCCGTCGACGGGGGAGTCCGGGCTCGACGCCGACGACTGAACGTGCTTCCATCGTGAACATGTCATACACGACCTCTGATGCTCGACGCGCCTACACAAGCGCGTTCGTCTCAGAGTTGCACCGCCTCTTCAAAACTGACGCTCATTGGAACCAAGACATGCACTGGGTCGCAGGACGAGCACTAAGCGACGACGTCGCGGTTGTGCTCTACCGCGATCGCACAACCGGGCCCATTCTCGGACGTCGATATATCATGTCTGAGCAGCGAGCGCTGTTCAGCGACAACAGTGCAGAAGCCGTGGCCAGAGAAGCGTGGTTCGGAGACCTAGTGGACCCTTCCGGCCCTGGCGAATTGCGCGCCGTGGATTGGGCCGACGGTCTTTGTGACGCTCCACGAGACGTCCAGTGGATCGGGATTACACCGTAGAACACGTGGCATGCGGGGAAGGGGCGGGGAGCAGCGAGCTCCCCGCCCTTTGTCATATCCGGCCCACCGCCGCGTACCCCCGATCCGCTATCAGCCGCCTCCGTCGACGTCCAACGGCAGCATGGCGCGATGCTATGACCGCTTGGCGATCGGCTGGCGAGACGGGTCGCTGCGCCGTCACCCTCGACGCTTCTCGAGCGTGAGTCTGCGCTCGCGTGGATCGAGAGAGCGGAACGTGGACGCAGCGTGTTGCCGATCCCGTCTCAAGGGCCGCCGACACGCGTAGGGACGCGGCCTCATCCACTGTTGTTCCGGCGGCCCGGAACCGAGCGCGTGTCTCTTCCGGCTCGTTCCTCACGCCGACCAATCGAAGGAGACACCTCGTGTCCGAGAACTCAGCACATGTCACGCTCGACCCCAACGGTTCGCTTCGCACGCTGGTCCTGCAGGAGCAGGGTGCCGCTGACGTTGCCCTGACCGTCCGCGGCTCTGCGCCGGAACGGCTGCGGTATCTCGGACGGACCTGAGCAGCAACCCACACTCGCCTGCATCGTCCGATGGCATCGGATGGCTACGCCTACCGAATCGCATAGCCCTCGATACTCGAGGCAGTCCAATCCCGCGTTCGCGTCCCCTCCAGCCGAGGTCGCTCGACGGCGCTCGGAGCGCGCGACGCGAGAACCAGGACGAGCACTGGGGCCCCCCTTGCGCTGCACCTCCCGGGTGACATTGCTAGCAGCAGGCATGCAAGCCACTTCTGTGACGTCTCGATAGCCGATCCGTTGCGCCTGCGTCGTAGTAAGAGCGTGGGCCCGACCGGTTGGTCGGACCCACGCGATTACTAGTGATGCGGGGGTATACGCCAGAGCGTGATGCAGCCGGCTAACACCAGGAACGGTCCGAGGACCGCGATGGGCAGCGGCGTCGCTGCAGCGAGCAGGGTGAGACCGATGATCGCGAGCCCCACGACGATGAGGAACGCGGCCGTCGGTCGTGCCGCTCGTGCGGTGGTGTGCGCTGACATGGTGTCCTCCTCCGCGGTCAGTAGACGAAGTTGAACGGGGGCGTCGACTTCTGCAGTTCTAGCTGGGTACCGCTGGTGCTGACGGACAGGCCGCCCCAGGATGCGGACACGGATCCGACGGAACCACCTTCGATGGCATCGTACGTGAACTCGGCAGCACCGTCGTAGTGGTTGAGCGGGCAGCTGAGCCCGTTGAGGAAGACTGAGGCTGTCCCGTAGTGGGCCAAGTTCTCGAATCCACTGGTTCGGTCAGCAATATTCCACACTGGTGCGTGCGTGGTTGCGCCGCCGTCGCGGAGGGTTCCAAGGTTGGTGTCTTTGTTGTCGTAGTTCCAGGTGCTGATCGATTCGTGCTGGAGCTTGACGCACTTGTCGATGTTGAACTGGAGGCTCGCAACGTCGATCGGGGTGGTCTGGCCCGCGAAGTCCTTCCGGAAGGTCCACCGTCCGTTGAACCACCAGCCGTCGTCGTCGTTGATCTTCGATATCGATACTGAGAACGTGTCGTTGGGAAGTGGGTTGGCATCGGCAACCATCGCCACGTTGGAGCGCTTCGGCGTGAACTTCGCGCGGCTAGCGACCTCCGCAGTGATCCGGGGCTGAGCCTGCGTGCCCGTGATCCATGTGTTCGGCGTGTCAGCGAACTGCACCTCGAGGTGGTGACCGAAGAGCCGCATCCCAGCTGATCCGGGAACGGCAACGGGAGGGCATCGCCCTGGCGAAGCAGCGTGGCGTCTACCGGGGCCGCGCCCGATCCCTCACCGCAGTCCAGGTCGCCGAGCTGCGCGATCGCGCCGGCGCCGGCGTTCCGAAGACCGTGTTGGCGAAGGAGTACGGCGTCAGCCGAGAGACCGTGTACGCCTACCTCCGAGCCGCAACACCACCCGCAGACGAGTGACGAAACAGAGCGTGGTCCGAACCGCGCCGATCAGCGTGAACAATCACACCCTGTCGTCAGACGTCCCACGGGGTGGACATCGAGCGCGAACCGTCTCGTTGAACGACCGGCTAGTGAGGCAGCGCTTGACAAGCTCGCGGGTTGTCAGCGAGCGGAACATTGCCAAGTCGAGCAAGGTTGTCGGTCGCTTTCCATACGGTTGAACCAGGACGAGCGAAGGACACCCATGAGCAGCACTCTAGAAATCATCGACGACTTCTTCGCGCTTCGGAACGCCGAAGATTTCAGCCAAGTGCCTGGTCGCTCCATACGAGAGTTCGGCTCGCAGATCCTGACGAGCTCTCGAGACGTTCCGGCGCACCTCACACCAGAGCGGCAGCCTGTCTATGTTGGTGGCTGGCCATCCGCGAACTTCGGCCTCGTCCACGGCGATCTGCTACTGACAAGCCTGCTGTACAACGAGCAGCTCCTGATCCGCGACCCAATCGCCGACTGGTTCGCGCCTGAGCAGCACCTGGTTGAACACGCACTCGCTGCGCGCCCCGGCTACTGGGATCCGCAAGCAAACCAACCGCACATGCGCGAGACACGGCAGTTCTTGAATGTGGCAATGGCTCATTTGCGGGCTCTGCGTCCTCTCATCGACGCAGGTATCGTCGTGCCTGTCCCCACCGCCCGGCGAGTCTACGAGCAGCGAGTGCCGACTCGACGTCTCGTCGATCGCCTCGTCAGGAACCCCGCTCTGGCACCCAGTCAGTACACCGCGGCTTACTCGCCGGCTGATATACCCGTTGAGGACAACGTCCGCGGCATGTTCATATTCGCATCCGGCCCGAACCCGGAAACTCGTATCGCAGAGTCATTACGCCGAGGACTGACGTACTTCGCCCGCGAGTTCCTTGTCGCCGCCTCCTACGGTGCGACTTACACCGCTGCGTTCGACCATGAGCTGTTCCTATGCAGAACAGGTACCCGCGATTTCGTCAGACCGGCAACGCGCACTAGCGAAGCTATACTTCAATCGGATCTACCGATCTTCTCTGGCCTGACGCCGACGCTGATTGCCAAAGTCCACGACGACGACATGTTCGGACAGTTCCGTGCCGACCTTCACGAGCTCTATCAGAACGCACCGGTCAACGGGACGCAAAGTGACCTGGCGGCGTACGTGTCAGATCAGGAGCGCACTCTGCTGCAGCCCCGGCTGGACGAGGCGCGCAAGGCGGCTGACCGAGGCGTACTTCAGCGAATCGGAGCTGGGCTCAACGCTGGAAAGTTCGGGATCGCTGCCGGGCTGGCAATCGACCTGGCCCTACAATCACCGGGCCTGGCTACCGGATTGAACGTCGCTCGCGAAGTAGCTAACGGCTTTCTCGACGCCCCGAGAAAGCAAGGTTCGCAGCGAGTCTGGTCGTCATTGATCCGCCATCATCGATCCGTCGGCGTCGAGTTGCGGGACTTGCAAGCAAAGCCAGGCTCGATAACAGGATGGGCAGTGCCAACAGAACCGTCGATGGAAGTGACGATCACACCCGGAACCATCATCCATGACTTCGTCCCGCAGCCAAATTCGGTACCTCATGCAACACCGTCCGGTTACACCGCAGGTGACTACCGCCCATGTCCGTGCGGCAGCGGGCTGCGATATCGATTCTGCTGTGAGGAGCCGGACCGGCGCGGACCCATCGTGGTGTCCGCTTGACTTGCTTCTTCGGTGGACTCGGCTCACGTTAGTTCCGCGCAAATCCTCGTCACCTTCGCTGTCGCGCCCACAAGAGGGAGAGGGACCTATGCCAACGCAGCCTGAAGTTGCATTATTCGAGACCCTACGACGCCGCGGTCGGCTGTACGACCTGAGCCTGCACTATCCGATCCCGATGCCAGCGTTTCACCACGGCCACGTAGAGGTCGACATTCACGGTAGGTACGACCGTGTTCAGCACGTCGTCGTGGAGTACGACGGCGAGTTCTGGCCCGGGGGGCCGGCAGACGTTTCGGATGCACACAAGACTCGCGCCCTACTTCACGCCGGTTATCTCGTGGTGCGCGTACGCGATCACTGTGATGCGCTTCGCCTGCGGCAGCCGGGACTGCTACAGGTTCTCATTGAGGCCGGCCGCACTTTCGAGGAGCACCAAGCCAGTGCTGTCATTGCCAGCATCACTGACTGGCTCGATCATCGCGAATATCGAGAGGCAAGCTACCCGGTGATCCCCGAGGACGCGGCACCGACTCCTCCGAACCGGCGCCCGCGCGAGCCTAGAACCACCGGGGTACGGTTCGATTTCCCGCCTGGTGAGAAGGACGACTGATTGGCGTAACGGTCAGGTGTAGCATTGCACTCTTCGCTTCGGCGGAGGCCGAAGAAGATGGTCGCTATGCCTCTCCTTGTCAACGTCGTGGTGCACCGTGAGGGTCGATTCTGGGTAATCGACATCCCGTCGGCTGATGCCATTACCCAGTCGTACTAGTGGGAAGACATCCGTTCGATGGCGCGGGACTGTGCCGCTGGAATGCTGGACATCCCAGTGAGGCGGGTCAGGATCGGTGCAGTCCGGCTCGCCCCGCAGCCGGACTGGCGGTCCTGGTAGAAGCTTTGCTGGCCCGACCGATCGGCTATGAGACGGAGGAGAGCCAACGACTGGGTTGGGGCACCGGCTCCGTCGCAGCGATCCCTGCCCTCACCAGTCGTCGGGGCCGAATCGGTTCCCGTACGTGTCGAGCACAAGCGCGATGCTGTTGCGCTCGTTCTGGCGGAGTTCGAGGGGGCGGAAGAGCGCCTGTGCGTCGCTGAACGACCGCAGCCCGGTGCCGAGGAGCCAGATCGTGCCGACTTCGTCGTCTGCCTCGAGGAAGGTTTCGTGGTTCTCTTCGATCCAGTTCAGTGACCAGGTTCCGTACCCGTTGTAGTCGTCCTGGTCGCGCCGCCAGTGGTCGCCAAACGAGGTTCCTGCGGTGGCTTCTCGTCCGGTCCAAGCGTGAGCCCATCGGCGCTGGTCGCCGGCGATGAAGTCTTCTCGGGTGAACACTGTGCACCATCGGGGTGACGAGTCTCGCCGTGCGGCGGCGGCTGCCGCCTTGGCATCCTCGATGTCCTGTAGCCGAGCGGCCTCCGCTGCTGCGACCTGTTCTGCTGTGGCCTCGAGCCACTGGTCGACGCGTGCGAGTTCGGTCCGTACTCGCCTGTGGTCGTCCGCGACGACCCACTGGCGGTCGTGACGTCGCGTCGCTAACTCCTCGTGTTTCTTTACATCGGCCTTGAGTGGGAGCATCTGGTCTCCGATCCAACCAGCTGCTCGCGCGATGGCGGGGCGCTCGCTCCGAGCGGCGCGACGATCAGTGATCGCCCGCTCGAGCGCCTCGCGAGCTGCTTCGGCCTGCTCCCACCCTTGTTCGACGACAGCCCGCATGCGATCCGATTCCGCGTCGAGCTCACGCTCGACCATGGCGAGGTCTTTCCGATACCGGGGATAGGCCAGGTGCTCGGCAAGCTCCAGGTCGGGCGTGACGTTCTCCCTGCCGTTGTCGTATGTCACGCCGGTGAACGCCCTCAGCTGCCTCACTGCCTCTTGGAAACCGGCAACCTCGCCGGCCTTCCGGGCGCTCTGCATGTCCCTCTCGTTAGCCATGCCTAGACCGTACAGTCCACCCCGGACGGTCAACGATCGTCTATCGGGACGGTGGGAAGGGCCAGTCGTCGGGATACGAATACGGGACCGCCACTACCTGGCAGGGGCGGTCGTAGGCTTTCGACATGACCGTCGTCACCACGATGACATCCGCTCGGGAGTTTCCGCGCTCTGTGGAAGTCCGGACGCTCTACCAAGCAGCGGCAGGACAGCCCCCGCTCTCTGAACCACCCTCCTTCGCCGAGCTCTTTGCGTCGCTCTACCAGGGAGCGATAGAGCGTGAGCGGGTGGTCGCGACGACCGCTCGCGATGCCGGTCGACTCGTCGCGTTCTCCTACGGACACCCGTGGCAGTGGGAGGAGCAGCGATATCCTTGGGCGGATGAGCTTCGAGAGAATCTGGGGGATGAAGCGCCGAAGCTCGACGGCTCTGTCGCACTGAACCTCCTTGCCCGAGCACCAGGGGAGCAGTATCGCGGCTTAGGTCGCAGGGTGCTCGTCGAATGGCTTCGAGCGACCGAAGGCGCCCCTGCTGGTTGCAGACGTCGAACCTTGATAGCCCAGCGAGACGGCTCTACGTGTCACTGGGTTTCGCTGCGATCGGCCACGGACCCGCGGCGCCGAACGGCACACCGGGGCTCGTGCTCTTCAAGCTGGCCGCCGACCCCAGATCTCGATAGCCGATCGGCTATCGAGCGCCTTTCACCTGCTTGGTTGTTCGTTGCGGGTTGGGTGTTCTGAGCGCAGGAGTGCCCAGACTTGCTTGTCGTGGAACACGCCCCCGTTGAGCCATGCCCCGCGTAGCGTGCCCTCGAGGTGCATGCCGAGCCGCTGGGCGACCGCGGAGCTTCGGACGTTGTCCGCGCGGCACCGCCACTCGGCGCGGTTCAGTCCTCGCTCCCGCAAGGCCCAGTCGAGCAGGGCGCTGGCCGCTCGGGTGACGAGCCCCCGACCTTCCGCGGCCGGCTCGAGCCAGCATCCGATCTCGCAGACTCCTGCAGCGGCGCTGAAGCTCACGAACATCACCCCGCCGACGAGCTGGCCGTCGTGCCAGATCCCGTACAGCCGCGCCCCGTCGGTGGCAGCGGAGTTCGCGTAGCGGGCGAGCGTCGACCGTGCGCCGTGGACGGAGTCCGTCACGAACGTTGGTCCGACCCAGGGGCGGATGTGCTCTCGTGCACGGTCGAGGTGGGCGGCGAACATGTCGGCGTGCCACACCTCGAGGGGACGCAACTGGGCTGTGGGGCCGAGGGGGAGCGAGAACATGGAGCCAGGGTCGCACAACGGCCACCAGGCCTCGAAGGCTTGGACCTCCCATGCCGGATCAAGTGCGGGGGGTTAGAGTGTTCGCGGCTTCGGTGGCCAGCCCCTGCATCCGGTGAACACCGACGAACCAGCTCCACTTCATCAGGTTGATCCCGATCCGTCCGCGATCCCTGGCAACGCAGGAACCAGCGGTCATCGCGCGATTGGAACGTCGTGATCACGATCGAAGAAGCGAAGAAGCTCGCCCGAGAACTCAGCACCGGCACGGATTGCACGCACTCGGCTGCTCTTGAGGCTGCCGCCCACGCAGCCGGGTACCGGGACTGGAACACCATGTCTGCGCTGGCTCGTCGAGAACCACCCGTACCGAGACGCGAGTCGGACGTGATTCCGGTGCTGCGCGTCTTTGACCACGTCGTCGCGCGGGCGTTCTACTGCGATTACCTCGGGTTCGAGTGGCAATGGCAGCACCAGTTCGAGGCTGACCTGCCCGTGTACGCGCAGGTCGCGCTGGGCGGCAAGGTCCTGCACCTGAGCGAGCACCACGGCGATGCCACACCCGGGGCTGCGGTGATGCTCGTCATGGAGGACCTCGACCGTTACCGGGATGCGCTACTCGTCCAGCAGCACCCACGCTCCCGGCCTGGTATCGAGACGGACGACTGGGGGCGGACCATGCTCGTCCTCGACCCGTTCGGCAACCGGCTCACGTTCTGGCAACGAGCGACGCCGTCTGGCCGAGGGTTGATGTCCGATCGGCCCGAGGGGTCACACGAGCGCTGACGACAGGGCGCCCGCCCGCCGATCCCCTACCGGGACTGCCCGCAGGGTGAGGACTGCGACGATGGTCCGGTGACTGAAACTCCCGAACCCTCGCTCGTTCCCGAATTGCTTGTGGCCGACCTGGATCAGAGCATTGAGTTCTGGTGCAACTTGTGCGGCTTCGACGTCGCCTACTCGCGCCCTGAGGAACGCTTCGCGTACATCACGCTCGGTTCCGCGCACCTGATGCTCGAACAAGCAGGCGTGGGTCGGAACTGGATCACGGGGCCTCTTGAGCGCCCGCTCGGCCGCGGGGTGAATCTCCAGATCACGGTGCCGGACTCTGAGGCGTTGGCGCAGGTCCTCGGACGGGGTGGCGTTGAGCTCTTCATGCAACCCGAGACGAAGTGGTACGGCGTCGGCGAGGAAGAGGCCGGCGTGCATCAATTCCTCGTCCAGGACCCTGACGGATACCTCGCGCGGTTCCAATCGTCACTGGGGCGACGAGCAACCGCCCGGTAGACGATCGGCTATCGAGACAGATCGTCTGCCCCGTTCGCGCTGTCGAGTAGTCCTTCAACGACCTGGTGGCCGATCACAAGAGTCTGCCGCGGGCTGTACACGTACCGGACGATCAGATCCGAACGCACTGTGGTGTGGTGACGCTCTTGCCCGTGCCGAGCGACACGCTCATCCGAAGTTCACGTGGGCCGGACGCGGCCGGATTCTGAGCCGTGGCGTAGATCAGGGCGGTGCCGTCGGCGAGCTCGCCATACCAGGTGACAGAACTGCCGGGTTCGATCCAGGCGGGCAGAGCGGGCGAGATGGCGTTGCCCGATGGGTAGTTCACGGACATTCCCTTGTTGCCTTGGCGGATCCCGAAGCCTGTGACTTGGATGCGTGCTCGTCCGGTGTTGGTGACCTCGATGCCGAGCACATCTGGACCGTTCCAGCCTTGTGCTCGCATCGCCGAATGATCGAGGAGACGATTATTGCGTCGTACCGGTCCCACGGCGACTCCGCCGTGGCCGATGACACCGTGCATGAGACGTACACGGACTCTGCCGCCGTTGAGCAGCCACATCGCCACCTGCCATCCCAGAGCAAGTCCGCTCACGACAAGGCTGAAGCACGACACCAACAGCGCCGCCGTGCTCACGCGTTCGCTCCACGGGAACGATCGGCTTCGGGATAGTGATTGGGACTCATTGTCCGTGACGCCTCTTGGGTCGGACGGATTGGGCGAGGCTGAGGACGATCGCGGCGGGGATCACCCAGATGATTGGCTGGTCATGTGACCAAGTTGGCCAGTGCGCCCACACGAGCGTGATGTCGGTCTTCACGGCGTCGAGGAGGATCTCGCCGAAGTTCGGTGACTGCATGTGAGGACCGTAGCTGCAGCCACTGACGAAACGTCACATATGTGCGCGTGGTTGCTTTGCGAGGCGATTTTGGACGCACTCTAGGCTGGGTAGGTGCGCTGTGATCCGCTGCGCGGTACAGTGATCGCACGACGGGCCGGTTACCGGAACGTTGCCAGCCGAAGGCCCCGCATGCGGGGCCTTCGTTCTTTCTAGGGCCACCACTCCCAGCTGTGCTCGACGGCGGGACTGATCTCATTCCACTGCCGCTCGAGGGTACGCTTCGCAGCGGGATGGGTTGTACTGATGCGTTCTCGTCGGTGCCGGCTCGGGTGACCTGGTGGTGCCAGCGGAGGCGTCGCCGCGAGTGTTCGCGGAAGCGTCCCTGTCGTCGAACACCATCCGTGCGTACCGGTCGGATCTTCGACAGTTCGCCCGCTGGCGGGCCGGGTTCCTCGACCACGAGATCTCCGAACCGCACGAGCTCGAGCAGATCGCCAGGGCGCCGGTCGATCCGGCCGAGGTCGCGGCGTTCCTCGCGGACAAGGCCAACGCCGTCCTTCCGGATGGTGGGCAGCGGTACACGCCGGCAACGATCAGCCCTACGTTGCCGCGATCGACTGGGAACACGCCCGCCGCGGCCACATCCCACCCGGTTCCACTCCGATCGTCGACGACGTCTTGAAGGGCATCCGCCGCACCCGGTCGGTGCCGGTGCGACGGGCGAAGCCGATGACGCTCAAGGCGCTGCAGACGACGCTGTTGAAGATCGACGTCGCCGATCTGCAGACCGGCGCCCTGGCGACGCGGGATCAGGCGTTGCTGCTGTTCGGGTTCGTCGGCGCGTTCCGCGAGTCCGAACTCGCCGCCCTTACCGTCGCGGATCTCCGCCTTGTCGACGGCGAGGGCGTCTATGCGAGAGTGCGGAAGTCCAAGACCGACCAGGACGGCCTCGGTCGAATCAAGGGCTGCAGCGGGGCGCGAACCCGGTCACCTGCGCTCCGTGCGCGTTTGTTCGACTCTCTCGGTTGATGGCCGCGCAGGACGCTCGGGGTGAAGCCGGTCTCTTCACCGCGCTCACTGGAGCGAGCCTTGCCGTGCACGTCTGCGCGGACGGGATCGGCGCCGACCGCCTCCCGCGGTCGATGCCGTTCTTCCGCGCGGTTTCGAAGTGGGGCCTGTTTCGCGACACAGGCATCAGCCCCACCACGGTCGGGAAAGCTGTTGCCCGCCGCGCGCACGCCGCCGGGCTGGGGGAGGACGGCTGGTCGGGGCACTCCCTTCGCGCCGGGTTTGTGA
This sequence comes from Curtobacterium sp. L1-20, assembly GCF_048755855.1. Lineage (GTDB taxonomy): Bacteria > Actinomycetota > Actinomycetes > Actinomycetales > Microbacteriaceae > Curtobacterium. Next base: position 168,243 of record NZ_CP151472.1, read on the forward strand.
CCGAGGCACGCAACGCCGGCGCGACGGATGTGGAGATCATGAAGCAGAGCCACCACACCAACGCCGCCACTCTGCAGATCTACGACCGTGAGTACGCTCCTTTGGTCCGCAACGCGATCACCCGGATACGGCTATGGCCGCCCCCGCATCGCGGCCCGACGCGGCACCAGCGCTCGAGGCACATTGGGGTCGGTTCGTCGCATGGTGCACTGCAACGGGCCACGAGCCGCTCCCCGCGGCGGCAGCCACAATTGATCAGTTCCTGGCCCAGTTTCCTGGGGCGGCGTCAACGCAGCGACTCCGCCGGCACACGATCCGCGCGCATCACCTTGCCGCCGGCCTCGCGGACCCGATACCCACCGTGCAGGCGAGAGTGTGGTCGCGACCAGAAGCCCCCGACCGTGCGGCGGTCGGGAAGGTGTTGGCGGGGATCCCGAAGTACCGGTACCCGATTGGGCTCCGCGGCCGACGCGACGCGTTCCTCGTCGTCCTCCTCGGCACCCTGCACCTCACCCGCGAGCAAGCCCGTACCATCGCACCCAATGACGTTACGGTGACGAGCATCGTCCGCGTCCGCGGTCACGTCGTTCCCTCATCCAACGACGCGGCGTCATGCGCTGCGTGCGCCGTGACGCGGTGGCTCCGCATCGTCGGACCGGTCTGGACGGGGTTCCGCGGCGACGTCATCCGGTTGCTGGACCCGACGAAGGGAAACCTGGACCGGCACGACTGCGAGCAGCCGGTACCGGGGGAGTGGCGGAGGGCAGAGCAGCTGCTATTGCCGTTAGACGTCCATGGATGGGCGCGCACCGGTGTTGCTTTGTCGGACCGGTCGATGACGAGCATCATCCCAAGTCGACGTGCAGCAGCAGCGGATGGCTCGACCCCAAAGGAGGTCCTCGGCTCAGTCGCGCGGCGACCGTCACGGTTTGACGAGCTCACACTGCAGGAAACATACGCCGAGCTAGAGGAGACAGATGCAGCCGTCGATGCCGCCCTAGCGCGGGTGAAAGCGCTCTACGACGACACAACCGGGCTCGGCCGTGCACTCGATCACGCTACTGCTGCAACTCCGCCCGACCGCTAGCGGCTTCCGGCTGCCCTGTCGGAGCAGCGACGTACCCTGTTCGCTAGCGCAGCCAGCGATAGCGAAGCCGAACCCTGGGTAGGCCAATGACGAAGGAGTTAACTGTGTCCCTGCAAGTGACGCGCAGCCAGAAAAATAGCGATGGAGACATCACCGGTCTCTGCGGTAGCGGATGGACCCACAGTAAGTCGCAGGCCATCCGTAATATCAACGCGGATTCCTTGGCCTACTACGTGTCGGTCGCGGGCCGAACGGTCTACGTCCGCGTTCGGACCCGCAACGGCGCCGACTACCTCACCACAAGCGCGGATGGGTTCGCGCCGAACAACCTCGACGATCTCCCCGACTGCTGAAAGTGCAGGCGACTGCTCCGGCCGATGCATGGAGCAGTCGCCGCAACACCGACCGCGGCAGCCTGCATCGCGGCCCCCAACGGCAGCTACTAGCACCTGCTGGCGCCAGCCCCGCCCCCCCGTCTAGACCCTCACGCGCATGTGTCGCACAAGGTGCGCTAGCACCCCGAAGCCACAGCATCCTGCTTCGCAGGAGGCGTGGTGATACGGCAGACCCCAGCGCGACAGCGGATCCCGCCGCAACCGCAGAACCTTTTCAAAACAGCAGACTTGTGGAAAGGTTGCCACCGAGAAATCATGCCACACGTTCACGAACTACTCGTATTCATTGCTTCCCCTAGTGACCTGACCGCCGAGCGGGCCGCTTTACGCGATCTTGAGCAGCACGTCAACTCAAGGTTCAGTCGCGCTGCTGTCCGTGTCCGAGTAACGGGATGGGAGGAGTTGTCGTCTGATTATGGACGCCCACAAGGACAAATAAATCCCCTAGTGGACGACTGTGACATCTTCATTGGCCTCCTTCGACGTAGATGGGGAACACCGACTGGTGCGGCTGATTCAGGCTTCTCTGAGGAGTTTGACCACGCCGTTAGGCGCCGCAGAGCCTCCGGCAAGCTTCCTCGTATCGCCATGTACTTTGCTGACATTCCTCAAGCTGAACTAGACGATGCTGGCCCTTCGCTGAAAAAAGTCTTGCAGTTCAAAAAAAAGTTTGAGCGTGATCGGATCGGACTGCATGGGAGCTTCGAAACCCCTCGAGACCTCGTCTCGAAAGTCTCAGACATGCTCCACGAGGTACTCCTCGAAGATGTTCTCGATCGAGTAACGCAGTCGCCCCCGACGGGGGCCCCTGCAATCCAACCGACAGATGAAGGCACCGCCCTCGACGAGGCGTCCGATCACACTCCCGATGAGGCGCAAGAGCAAGTCATACAAGTTCTTGACGGTGTCAAGGCGGTTCTGACGGGGCGAGACATCAAGGCACGAGCCCTCGATCGCGATCGATTGGAGTTCTTTTCGGCGGCAGTCGGCATTGACCGCGCCCTTGTTGGTACTCATCTCATCAACCGACTGTATCGCCGAGTTGCACGGCTGGAACTTGTCCAGGGTGAACGAGTCTCCTGGGCTCGCACCATGCTCGCAGACATTGGTTTACATCAGGACCCATCGGAACGCGTGATCCCCGGATGGGCGCTTCTTGCCGAGTCCTGGGATGACGTCAGTAGCGAGTTGCTGGAATATGCTGCTGAAGAAGGACCAGTTGGTCAAGGAGCCATGTTGCAGATTCTTCGCTCCGGTCTTTACCCCGCTAGTCTCTGGGAAGAGGTTGATGACGAACATGCAGGGATAATTGATGACCAATGGGCCCGAATTTTAAACGCTAATCCGGACAATGATGACGCGGTCCGCTACCTCCTCAAGGGGGCCCAGGGTCACGGCATGCCATCGGAGCGTCTGAGAGAACTGGTTGAGCGGCTGTCGTCGGTCTCGGGTCTGCACGGCGAACGAGCCACTCTGCTGAAAGAGATAGCAGAAGCTCTCAATGGTAATCTCGAGCTTTTCGCCGAGCGCCTGCTGTATTCCTTGCCGGCTACGGAAATGTGGTCGGATTTGGAGTTGAATATCGAGCACCTTGGCGACAAAAGTATCAATCGTCTCGCGTCTAGGGGCAAGGATAGTTCCATACGAGTTGCGGCGATAACAAAAGGTCTTCTTGAAGGTAGTCTCGATGACGCTACTCTCAAAACGCTTCTCTTTGAGGGCAACCCAAAGTTATCAGAATTGATCATAGATAATGCTCGAGGCAATCGGAACAAAGCCCGACATCTTCTTAGCCTCGTTCAGAAACCCCCGTCGGGCAAGGTTGTGTCCGCGAGGGTCGAGGCTGAGCTCAGAGCTATCAGCATGTCGGCGCAGGAGATCAAGAGCCTAGTCAGCGAAAGGGATTGGGACAGTAGGCCGTGGGAAGCTTTGACTTATAGTCGTCCCGATGAGATGCTGCACGATGCACGGGCGTTGCTTACGAACGACCGTGTACTTCGACAGCGCCTCGCAAACGTTCTGTCGCCCAATCTTGTGTCATTCGTTCTGCGAGAGCGTAAGCAAGGCGCGGCTGCCTTGATTGTACGAGTTTCGGGACAAAAAGCGACGGATCAAGCTCTTGTTCTTGAATGGTTCAGGTCCCTCGCGCGCGACGGGTTCATTCCAGATGACGCGTGGCGTGTGATATTGAACCTAGCCGAAGTGGCGGTCAACGCGATTCCTGACCACTTTTTCGAGCCCTATTCCGACGTTCTCGGTTTCGGTACGGCGGCCAGTCTGTTAGAAACGGCTATCGGGCCCCTGGTCGCACCAGTTCTAGCGAGGAGTGAGCGTGCTTGGGAACGCGAACCAGCTGATGTCTGGCTCATTAGGCGACCAGAGCGCACGGTGCAGGAATTGAAAAATGCGTTGCATGATGAGTCTCCATCCGTGAGGGTGGCTGCGTGTAGTGAGTTGACCAAGCGTTTAGAGTCGACCGATCTTAAGGCATTGTTGAGTTCCTATATAAGCGGTAAGAATGCCTACTGGTATAATGTTGTAGTGCTTCTTGATGAGTACTTGTTTCTTCCAAAAGTACCGTCCAATCTGATCACAGGTTAGATTTTTCTAGCAATGAATTTGGTAGTAAGTGGAGTGCAGCACTGAGTTGTCGCGGCCTCGACTTTCTATAGCAAGCCCTCTGCGCTAGATGGACACTCGGAAGTTCGGACGCGAACTGACATAAGAGACCGCTATCGGACGAACACGACGAAGGCCGGCTGCCCGTGGGGGGAGCCGGCCTTCGTCGTGCTTGGGGGAGTCGTGTCAGTGTGCCGCGTCGTAGGCGTCGCGGACGGCCTGGCTGGTGCGGCCACGGCTCGAGACCTCGTGACCGTTCGCGTTCGCCCACTCGCGGATCTTCGCAAGCTCATCCGAGTTGCCACGCTTGGCCGTACCGCCGCTGGTACGGGCCTGTCGACTGCCGCTGACCTTCCGCGCGGCAGCAACGTAGTCGGAGAACGCCTCGGCCTCGCGGCCGCTCGCGCAAAGGCCCAGGAGGCCGAGGACGACGTCGAGGAAGCGCGGAACATCCTCGAGCCCTGACCGGCCTTCTCGCGTCAGCGACTCCGCTCAGCCGTAGGCCCCGCTGCAGATGGTTCGTACCGACGCTCGCCGCCGCTGCCCGCTCCGCGGCCGGCGCCCTGCTGCGTTCGGAGGATGTTCCGCACCGCGTCGAGGTCGCTGCTCGCCGCCGAGTTCGCCGGCGCGACGAGTGCGGCCGCCGCGCGTTCGGTCTGCGCGCGAGCCATGCCGACCAGGCCGACGTCGCCACCGCGGAGCGTCTGTTCCGCAAAGTGGAACCGCACTGCGCGTAGGAGTCAGTACGTCGAGCTGGTGGTCGATCACGGGGTCCGTGCCGGACCACCGGGCTGATGAAACAGGGAACGGGCCCCGCGGCATCGCCGCGGGGCCCGTCATGATTTGCGCTGGGCGCCCTGAGCTAAAGCGCCGGCCCTCAGGCACCTTCAGAAGGTGAATTGAGGTGTTGAGTCCCGCCGCTGTATGTCAGCTAGTCACAGCCGTGAGTGTGATGGACCCGTTTCGTTCGTACACCTGGCCGCCGCTGCCGGCAGTCTTGACTGTGGGCCTCGTCAAATCTGCATCGTACGAAGATCCGGCCCCGCCGCCGCCGGCGTACCCAACCAGCCCGGATGCTCCACCCTTGTAACCGCCGCCGCCAGCACCCGGCACCGTGCCGACAGTGGGGCTGTCCTGCCCCTGGGTTCCGTCCATGGAGCCGGCCTTGCCGCCAGTGCCTACCCCGGGTTCGCTGCCGTGACCGTCCTCTCCTGTCAGGGAACCGTTGTAGCCCCCACGGCCACCCGTGTAAGCCAGCGCGCCACCGCCGGACTTGCCGGTGGTATTGCCTCCTGCGCCGCCGGCGACGACGAGAACCTGCTGGCTGGGATTCAAGCTCTTGTCGAGGATGACCGACGCGCCGCCGCCGCCGCCGCCCTGGTTGCCTTCGTCAGCGTTGAATCCGTTCCCACCGGAGAAGGACGAACCATTGTAAGGAAGTCCCCATCCACCGGCGGTGCTTTCATAGCCCCGACTTCCTGCGCCGCCGACGCCGATCGAGAGGACCTCGCCCGGAGTGACATGCAGAATACCCGTGATTTCAGCTCCCGATACGAGACCATCGGCGAATGTGGAGCCGCCGCTACCGGCGACGACGTCCACATTCATCTCGGTTACGCCCGCGGGAACTGTGTAGGACTGCGCACCGCCCGTAAAGCTGAACTGATGGCCGGCAACGACCGAAAAAACAGAATAATCATTGTGCCCCGTACTATTGCTGCCCGTCACCTGGTAGGAAGCAGAGGTCGACGAGCCCGAAATGCTGTTACTGCCAATCAACGGGTCGGAAGCATGGAACGTAAAGATCGAACCAGAAGTTGCTCCCTGATACTTGAGATCGATCGAATTGTCCCCCGACCCGTAATCGGAGACAGTGGCGGAGCCACCCGGAGCAATCGTCTTAGGAGCCTGCATCTGCCAATGGGTAACTCCCGAAGCATGTGACGCGGACACCAGATTGATGGTCTCCTGTGTCTTATTCGTCACCTGCACGTTCATCTGCGTCGCCTTGTCAGCGTTCGCTCCATTCGGAGCGCCGGCCGCAACGTCCGACGGGAGCGTCACTGAGCACCCAGTGACTGCCGTCATTGTGGCGGCTACCGTCGCTATCGCCGCACACCCTAGGAAAAGCTTCCTCGTGGTCATCATGTTTGTGCTCCCTGTAGTCTGCTGCTCAGCGACCCGATTGATCGCCCGATATGAATAGTCTGGAATCAATCCGCGCGTCAACGACTGCGCGGAACCACCAGTTCTTCTGCCCCTGAAAATCAGGGCAAGCATCTGGTGAGGACTGAACGACTAGACGAAACGGCCAGGTGTCCCGGCCCAACCTGGCCCGTGTATGCGCTTGGGCCGACAGTCGTCGACAGGATTCCCTTTGCTGGGGGGACCGCACACTTCGTTGCCGCCGACCGCGGCGAAGCGGAAAACGTCGAGCAATCCGCACGCAAGGCGGGTGTAGCCGCTTGAGCCGCTTGAACCGCTGAAGGTCGCGGGAAAAATTAGGACCCCGGTACGTTCGCACGGCCGTTTCGGCCCGCCCGTACCGGGGTTCCTTTAGCGTCAGCCAGCGGTGATCCGGCTTTCGCGAGTGTCAAGGGTTGGGGAAGTTCCAGTACTGGCTAGGGTTGGTGGCGTCGCAGTCCTCGAGCAAGGGATCTCCGCCATTGCCGGGGGCGGTCAGGCACTGGCCACCCGTCCCGACCGTTTTGTCGGGGACATTTCCGCTACTCGGCACGGTGATGCTGTTCGCCTGAACGAGCATCTCCCCGTCGCTCTGGTTGTTGCCGAAGACGGGGAGCAACACACCGCCGTTGGCCGTGCCGCTGCCAGACCCGTACCAAGTGGGGACGGCGCCGTCGAAGCCGAGGTTGGGGCCGACGAAATTGTCGGTTCCTGGAGCCCAGACGCCGAAGGCGGCGGCGCCGTAGATGTTGTTTCCATCGCCTTCCTGGTCGCCGGAGAAGAACATCGTCGTCGGCGAATCGCTCATCTCCGCTGTGTCGCCTTCGTCGCCGCCGTCGAGATACTGCCCGGTGCTGACGCTCTGGAGAGATGCGTTGAAGTGCTGTGGGGCTGCGGTGATGGCCTGCTTCGCCGCGCGCAGCGCCGCCGTGCTTGGGTTCGCGAGTCGGTCGCACCAGATGGTCAAGGTGAAGTGGTGCGTGCTGGTGCCGGCGTTCCAGTAGCCCTCCTGGACTCCCTGGTAGAGGGCCGCGTTCGCGGGGGTTCCCGAGTACGGATACACCGACTCGAGCCCGGTGGTCTGCTGCATGAGGACCGTGTTGCCGACAAAGGTTTTGCTGAGCGGTTCGGGGCTGTTGTCGCCCCAGATGTCACCGCTTCCCGGGCGGACGTAGAAGCCAGCCGGGCACCCGAACTTCAACGTGGCGTGGGAGGTGTGGGAGACCTGCTGCACGCGGGAGTAGGAGAAGGAGTTCACATCCGGCCCGGGTTCCGGCGCCAGAGGAACGTTGCCGGGGATGGTCGACGTCAACGAGGAGTCTGCATTGGAAGTATTGCCGACACCGATGACACTGGAGTCCTTAGGCGCGCCTACGCCAGCGTAAGCGACGTAGCCGCAGCTCAGCATTGCGAGAGTGAGGGCGGTCGATGCCAGCGCCCAGCTCTTCCATTTCTTCATTGCACGTTCCTGTCTCTCCAGAACCCAGAAGGTTCAAGCTTTGCCGTCGGTCGGCTTGAGCTTCGCGACGATTGGATGCAGATATAGATTCGCGCTTCCGGACGGTTGGGTGACTGTGCGAAACAAGCAGTTCATGTCCGGAGGTGTCAGGCCGGTGAAGAGGTGCTCTGGAACGCTCGCGACGTGCTCGACTGTTCATTTTGACCAGGTGCCGTCATGCTGCCGGTCTCACGAAACCACGCGACCAGATGGCGTGGTTGCAGGAGGACCACGCCCGGGGCCGCACGAACGGTGACGCACTGACGTGTCGAAGCGCACGCCAGGGCGCCGCGTGGAGTGATGCTCTCGCCAACACCGGCGGGGACGGCGAGGGCGGTCGAGTTTCAGGAGTCGGGGTAGAGGGCGCTGTTGCGGAATGCGCTACCGCTCCAGATCTCTTCGTCGGACAACGTGGTCTGGATCAGTTCGACGAGCTGCCGGTTCACGATGATCATGCAGCACCGGTAACCAGGGAACGGTTCGTACAGCGGCATCGCGACCTCGTGGTCGGCGATCGCCGCTTCGATGTCGTCCACGACGAAACCCACGTGCGGCTCTGTGCGGATCGCTGCGTCGAGCTTCGAGTCGGGTCCGAATGCGTGGAGCTGCACCGGCAGGGCGAGGTCGTTCGGGAGATCGACGGTGTACATGTCCCACATCGGGCTGAACCGCACGTCGGGGTGGTCACTGATCTCGTCCACTTCGACCGGACGGCCGATGTGGTGGAAACGGAGGCGAGGCGGCCGCCCCTTCTGTGGATCGACAGTCATGATGATCCTTTCTTTCTAGCGTCCTCTGGTCCGAGGAGGTGGAGGACGACGTGACCGGCGCGACGATCCAACTCCGGATCGGGGCCGTGCAGCATCAGTTCGTCCTGTTGGCAGTGGCGGCGGCATGAGCGATGGCGCCCAACAACGGTGGGACGTCGTCGCGGGGAACAGTGGCAACGACGACGTGGACGCCGGCCGCGGCGCTCCGCGCACCGCTCAAGGCCGTCCTGAGATCGTCCGTGGAGCTGACCCGCCGCGCGGATTCGACTCCGAGCGCTCGGGTGAGGCCCACCCAATCCCATTCGGCGATGTCGTTGTAGGCCGCATCAGCACCGTGGATGGCACGTTCCACCGTGTACCCGCCGTTGTCGACGACGACGACGATCGCGGGCACTGCCTGCCGCACGAGTGTGCCGAGCTCCTGAATGGTGAGTTGGGCTGCCCCGTCACCAATCAGCAGGACCGGTCGGCGCGATGGAGCGGCCAGAGCAGCACCCAAGATCGCGGGGAGCGTGAAGCCAATGGATGCCCAGAGCGGCTGACCCATGAAGAGGACGTCGCTCGGGAGGCGGTGCGCACCCATGCCGTAGAACGACGTGCCCTGGTCCGCGAGGACGAGGTCGCCACCTCGAAGCCACTCGTTGATGATCCGCCACAGGCGGGCTTGCGTCAGAGCATCGCCGTCATGGTCGTCGGGCAGGACCGGGGGTCGTTCCGTCGGAGGACCGGGGAGGGGGCGAATCCGGTCGTCGAACGCCTCTCGGACCGCACGGAGCGCGTCGACCATCGTGATCGGGCCGAAGGTGACTCCGTTGACGGTGGACGTGGTGCCGTCGATGACGATCGTGTTCTCTTCAGGGAGCCGCTGACTGAAGAACCCGGATGTCAGGTCGGTGAACTGCACTCCCGCTTGGATCAACAGGTCAGCGTCCTCGACCGTGGACCGGACGACCTCACGGCTGGCCTTGCCCACGTAGGTCCCGACGAACGTCGGTGCTGCTTCATCGACCGCTCGACGCCCCCACAGTAGGGAGGCGTGCGGCACACCCGTCTCGAGGAGTTCGTGCAGTGCTTCGCGGGCGCCGAACCGTTCCACCAAGATGTCGGCGAGCACGGCCGGGCGAGAAGCCTCTCTGACGGCCGGCTCGATCGCCTGGCGGAAACGGCGGAACGCGCGCGAGCTCGTCCGATCATCGTGCAAGAGCAGAAGCGAATCCGGGGACGGGTCGATCTCGGAGAGACCGACGTCGGCCGGGATGAGGATGTACCCGGGGAGACGACGCTCCAGAACTTCGCGGATGACGTGGTCGATCTCCAGCGCGGCGTTCTCGAGTGTCAGGGCTGCCTGCACACATGTCACTTCCGCGTGCATCCGCATGAAGTGTCGGAAATCACCATCGCCGAGGGTGTGGTGCGTCGGCCGGGCTGCGCGCTGTGTCGTCGTGCTCGGGGCCCCGACGACATGAATCACGGGAACCCGCTCCGCGTAGCTGCCCGCGATCCCGTTCACGGCGCTCAGCTCACCGACGCCGAACGTCGTCGAGACGACTCCGAGGCCGCGGACCCGGGCATAACCGTCAGCTGCGTACGCAGCTCCGAGTTCGCCGCTGCAGCCCACCCAAGCGACATCGGGGTGCGCCTCGACTCGATCCAGCATCTCGAGTGTGAAATCGCCTGGCACACCGAAAATCTTCTCGACGCCGAGCGCGGTGATGCGGTCGAGTAGGTGATCGATGACGGTGTACGAGGTTGTCTCGGTGTGCATGCACACACTGTGACTCGTTCCAACCCGCGCGCGACTGGTCACTCCGTCTAGTCTTTGCCACGGCTTCCCGGGGCACTGGCTGCCCGAGTGGGAGCGGTCAACGTCGACGTGCGAGTTCGCTCAGTTCGTGGCGGGTTGCGGTCGCCGTCTTCGCGTAGATGCGGGTCAGGTGGTAGCCCACGGTACTGCGCGTGATGAAAAGCTCACGTGCGATCTGTGCGTAGCTCATTCCGGTGACGACGAGCGCAGCCACCGCTCGCTCGCGTTCGGTGAGGGCGCTGAAGACGCCGGGCGACGACGTGGTGGTCGCGCTGAGCGGGGCTCCGCTCGAGCCTGATGCCGGTGACGCGTCAAGGGCATGTGGAGTGTGTTCGCTGGATGTCGATGGAGACAGGGACTCGGGTGCGATCACTGACTCGGACGAGAGGTACGGGACTGCATTCATCGAGGTGTAGAGCTCTTGCGCGCGCCGGGCTTGGGTTGTGGCCGTTTCGGTGTCGCCTGTGGCAGCCGCGAGTCGAGCATGATCGGCCGCGATGTGCGCTGCGTATAGCGGGAGCGACGCAGCGTCTGCTCGCCGGATGCCGGCGAGTAGATCGACTGCGCCCGCGATGTCGCCGCGCCGTTCCGCCACCAGAGCCTCGAGCCAGGTTGCTACGCCCCGTGACCAGTCCAGCTCCGGTGTCTGTCGGATGGAAGCGGCGAGTGCGAGTGCTGGCTCGGGTTCGCCGGCCCAGATATGCGCGAGCGCAGCTTGGGCCTTCCAAATCGAGCCGATCGCTCCGTCGGGCTGATCGGCCTTGCTGCCGAAGTCCCGCCGATGCCGTGGCAACAGAGCGGCGCGTTCGCGTTCGCTGCCGTATGCGTGGAGATGGAAGACGCTCGCGGTCAGCAAGACATTGACGCCTTCGTCCCAAGGCATATCCCGAAGTGTCGTTCGCGCCGACTCGAGGAGCGCAGTTGCTCGCTCGTTGTTTCCGCTGGTGGTCTGTCCGATTGCTATGAGTGAAGAAGTCAGCGGGTTGGGTCGCGGACGGAGCTGCGCTTCGGCGTTGCGGAAGTGGATCGCGGCAACCTCGGCTGCTCCGTTCAACCAGTGAGCAAGGCCCAGGAACGCCTGAGCGAGACCGTCGCCGACGTCCGATAATCCGGTCGCGATGCGCGCGTCGACTTCTCGGAGCGGAGTGATGGCCTCGGACGCTCTGCCGTGCAGGGCCGCAGCGAATCCCCGCCAAGCCAGCCAGTATGTGTCCTCCACCGGCACTGCAGCTTCTCGTCGAGGAAGCTTCCGCAGTCGTTCCTCCGTCTGCCGAACACGGTCCTGACGCCGGTCAAGCATGGCCGAGGTGATGCTGAAGAGCCCGGCAAGCCCATCGTCCCGGATGGGGAGCGACTCTGCCCGTGCAAGGTGGGTGTCAGTTGTGTCCGAGGCCTCACCTGCAGTCATGCTCGACCAGGCCAGCAGCACCTCGATGCGGTAGGCGCGCAGTGTTGCCACCTCCGCTCCGGATATCGGACGCAAGATGCGCAGCGCGTCCGTCCAGTTGTTGTCGAGGACCAGCAGCGCGCCGAGGACTAGCGCCGCACCGTTCCTGTCTCGCGCACGGTGAACTTCCGGCAGCTGATCGCGCACATACTCCACGTTGCCGGCGAGGATCCATTCGTAGAGGGCGTCGAGGTAGCGGGTGCTGCGAAGCATCCCACTCGCAGTGACACGGCTGGCCCAGTCAAGGTACTGCGCTGCAAGACGATGCCGACGGTCTGCCCGTGCCCTGTCGGCTGCCTCTTCCAGCCGGCGCGCTAGCTGGTCGTCGTAGGTGGTGGCTGCGGCGAAGAGATGCCGCAGCTCGGTCGGTTCGTCCGCCGCGAGATCCGCTGCACGAGCGTGGAGGGCTATCCGGTCCGTCGTGGGGATGAACTGGTAGATGCTGGCCTGAATGACCGCGTGCACGATCCGGATCTCCGTACCGAGATCGCTGGAGCGTTGCTCGAGAATGTATTCGCGTGCGAGTACGTCGAGGGCCGCCGCCGCGTCGGTGAGGTCCGCAAGGTACGCAGCTTCTGCGAGCGACGTCCATCCGGTGCCAATGACGGCGGTGGCGCGTGCGAGCCGCACCGGTTCAACTCCGAGTGTCGAAAGACGCACCTCAATGGCTCGTGCGTACTCCGTGGGCGCAGGCAGTTGCACCATGCGTTCGAGGTCGAGCGGATCGATGCGACGGAGCAGCGAGGTGAAGAACAATGGGTTGCCGCGGGTGTGCTTCCACACTCGTTGAACGAGACCATCGCGGACGTCTGACCGGAGCTCACGCGCGACGAGGGTCGCAGATTCAAGGGACAGCGCGTGCAACTCGACGTGCCGCACCAACGGGCTGCTCGTCGAGAGCGCTTGCCATCGCAGGTGCTGGAACGGCTCGAAGTGCCCGACCGTGACGACGACGAGCAGGCGCTCCGCCACAGCGCTTCCGAGGACACGAGCCAACGCATCAACAGACTCAGGGTCGAGCCATTGCAGGTCGTCGATCACGATGAGGAGCGGCCCCACGTCGAGGGCCTCGTCGATCGCCTCTCGCAACTCCTGTTCCACCTCAAGGGCAGTCGGGCCCTCTCCGAGGGCAGGGAGGAGCACCCCGAGATCCCGCAGTCCCTGGAACGGCGCGGCGGTTCCCAACGAGCCTTGCGCTGCCCACCGGCGTGCCTGCGCGCCATGGGACCTCGCTTGCGCGAGGAACTGGTCGGCCACGGTCGAAAGAAAGCGAGTTCGCCCCGACCCAGGACCGCCGTGCACAACGACGAGTCGCGGGGAGCTCTGCAGCGCTTCCGAGCCAGCACTCTCGAGAGCCTGAAGGTCGGCTTCGTCCCAGATCAGCACGTCAACTCCTCGAAGTCGGCACGAGCGCAAGCAAGGTCGTACCTGACTGGGCATATCGTAATTTTTTTCGTCGCGATGAGAAAGTCCTTACCAGCATGAAAAGGATGAGCGGTGAGGTGACGGCTGTGACCGACACAAGCCCGGAAGTGCAGGCGCAGCGGCGTGCTAGCCGCCGTGGCCGCGCTGCTGACCGACACGGCGGATCATGGGCGTCAGGATCCGCCACTGCAGAACTCTCATGGCAATGGCGTTTGCGGCGATGCCCGATCTCCGCCGCGGGGCGACCATGTTCACCCTTCCGGGGATGAGCCGCTGCGCTGCTTCAGCTGCCGGGCGCATCGTCTGTTCGTACGAGCGCAGTGCAGTTGTCAGCCGGGTCCCCTGGACGGGAGGAGACCCGAGTGCGTCAGCGAGTGCCGTGGCACCTCGAAGCGCGAGCGCTGTCCCCAAGCCGCTCAGCGGGCTCGCGCACCACGCCGCATCACCCAGGAGCACCACGCGACCTGCGACCCACGACGGGACGCGCACTTGGTCGTAGGTGTCGAGGGTGAAGTCCCCGGCCGCACTGGCCGCCGCCAACAGTTCCGGGGCACGCCATCCGACGGAGCCGAACACGTGATGAAGCAGGGCGAGGCGGCTCTCGGCATCGCCTCGCGGCGGGAGGGACGTCGCTCCGAAAGTGAAACCGATCTCCTGCTCGCCGGGATGTCCCGGGCGGGCTTCCACGGCGCGCCTACCGGGAGCGTTGTGAACCAGGAACCAGCCATCAAGGGACGGGGTTCCCTCTTCCTCCCGCAAGGTATACCAGGCATGAGCAAGTCCGAGCGGGTGCCGGAACTGGTCTTCCGCTCCGAACCGCAGGGCCCGAACCCGTGAGTGCGCACCGTCGGCACCGACCACGAGGTCGTATTCACATGTTGCGCCGGAACGGAACCGGACTACTGCACCGCCGTCCACATCACGAACCTCATCGACGGTGTCCCCGAACCGATGGATGGCTCCTGCCTGGGTCGCGGCGCGATGCAGCAGCTGCGCGAGGTCGGTGCGGAGGAGCTCCTCCGTGGAGACGAAGCCCTGTCCATCGAAGGCGGTGACTGGCATCTCGGCAAGGCGCCGCCCGCGCGCGTCGACCCACGCGATTCCGCGCTGCGCCACCAGGAGCTGTTGCGCAGCGTCGAGCAACCCAAGTTGCTCCAACGCGGAGCGCGCGTCTCCGCGGAGGTCGACAGTCTGCCCGCCTGACCGAAGCGCCGGTGCGAGTTCAACGACCGTGACAGCCCAACCAGCCCGCGCTAACAAGGTCGCGAGGGTGTCTCCGGCGATGCCGGCGCCCACGATGAGCGCTTTTGTCACGGTGTTCCTCACTCCTCTCTTTATGGCGCTCTGTTCGTGGCAACTGGAAAGCAGGTCGCAGCTCTGCGTCGACGAGACTTGCTACGCACCCGAGTGAGTGGTCTGAGGAGACCTACCGACCGGCAGCGCGAAGTCTGCGTCCAGCGCCCCATTCTAACGCAAGTTACGTTGCGATAGAGATCCGTCGATGCAGCAGGACTGCCGCATTACGCTGGGTCGCATGCCTGAACACGTTGGTGCCGTCCGCCCGGGAGGACGCACCGCGCGTACCCGAGCGGCTGTGCATGACGCTGCCCGCGAGCTCCTCGCTGAAACACGCACCACCCCCACGATGGCTGCCATCGCCGCTCGGTCAGGGGTGCACCCGACCACCGTCTACCGTCGGTGGGGAACAGTAGAGTCGATCCTCTTGGACCTCGCGGTGGCCGATATTGCCGAGGCATCACCCGTGCCCGCAACCGGTGATTTGCGCGAGGATCTGACGCGCTACACCCGCCAGCTGCTCGGCACGTACCGTGACCTCCGGACGAGCCCCGTCGTTCAGGCGCTCGGATCGGCGGTGGCGCAGGCGCAAGGTTCCGATGAGGTCGATGCCGTTCGATCGCTCATGGAACCGCGCGTCCAAGCGTTCCAAGCGATGTTGGACGCTGCGCACGTGACACGCATCGACGGGCTGCGCGTCATCGAACTTGTTCTCGCTCCGGCACTGCTGTGGTCCCACTTCGGCATGCCGCTCGATCCACAGGCCGACACGGACCGGCTGGTGGACAGCGTGCTGTGTCTGGCCTCCGCACCCTCGTAACCCAACGTCCTGGCGGATCTCGGCGGAGTTCGAGCGAGGCGTCAGTTGTACTTCGCACCTCGGTGGTGATCGGCGCGACGTGCGCGGATCACCACTGCGAGTGTGACCACCTCTGCGATGGTGAGAAGCCACACCCCGGTGTTGGCGATCGCGAGTCCTGATGAGCCGAGGACTCGTTCTCCGAGAACGGCTGCGCCGTCCCAGGACCCATGCGCGACAGCAACGCCGACGTAGGCCAACGCGATGCGGAGGATCGGGTGTCGACGGTGGGGAGCGACCACGATGACGGAACCGAGAAGGGCCGACCAGAGCGGGTGCCCGAAGGGCTCAAACAACGCTCGTTGCCCCTGAACCGCAGCGGACTGCAGCAAGGTGGCGACGCCGAACTGGTGATCAATGAACGGAGTGACCGCGTAACCCATGTTCTCGAACGTCGCGAAGCCGAGGCCGACCGCGGCGCCGAGCAGGAAACCGTCCAGCGGTGAGCGATCCGCACGGCGTCGAAGGAAGAGGAACACGACCGCCAATTTGCAGGCTTCCTCGATGAACCCTGACAGCAGTAATGCTCGGTCGTCCAGTGCGCCGGTAGCGGACGTCGGCTGGATCAACGCATCGATGGTCCCACCGAGAACGATGGCGAGCACCCCTCCGACGGTCGCAGCCAGAAGCAGATCTGCGCGGATGCGCCGCAGACCCCAGTTCTCAGCGGTCGTGATCAGGTACAGGAGGATCACGACGGCGACTGCCGAACTCCCCAGCACCACCCACACCGGCAACAGTGCGACGTTATGCAGGACACCGAGGAGCACCAGCCCGACGTAGAGCCAAAGGATAACCAGCGCAGCCGCGGTACCGGCGACCTTCGTGTAGATCGTCATCCGTTGCTCGCGACCTGGACGGGGCGGGCATCTCCGGTCCGACCAAGTCGCCACTCATTCACGCGCTTCACGGCGTCCCCGGAGCGGACAGCGTGCGGACGTACGTACCGAAACCCTGCGTTCTGCGCGATTCGGTTGGACGCTGCGTCGTCAGCGGATACGACGAAGGCAAGAGCGTCGGCATTCGTGAGCCTGCACAGGAAATCAGTCAGCAGCCGCAGGAACTGCAGGCCGAAGCCGCGTCCGCAGAACTCGGGGTCGCTGATCCGCAAACCGCTGAGCGTCGGGATCGCGGATGCGTCGACGTCGAACTCGCACTCACCGACGGCGCGGTTATTGACCAGGAGTTCCACTGGACCATGCTCCGGCTCGACAGCTGCATGCGGTGTCCACGCTTCCACCGGAAGACGCACGGCGATCAGGCTGTCGCGATACCAGGCGAAGTCCTCCACGTCGCCGCGAAAATCCGTCGTCCCGGCGCGAAAATCGAGATCCATCAGCATGACAACGCTCCTTCAGATTCAGCCGCTCGTCAGCGAACGAGGATCACGGCGACAGCGAACACGATGGTGGACACGGCGGCGACCCATGTCGCTGCGACGGCCAATCGGTGTTGTCTGCGCGTCTGCCGGACCTCGCTGAAATCGAAGGCAGTCCGCTCGCGCACTGCTGCAACAGGCGCAGCAGCGACTTGTGTCTCGTACGTGAACGAGTTGATGGGCGTTGCAGTGATCATCGGTCCTCCTTGGACTCCGGATTGGTGGCCGCTCACCCAACTGTCGACGATGTGCCGGCACCCTGCGCTGTACAGAACGACCAGTACACCTGCACGGGGCCCTAGCCCCAATACACAGGGGCCTGCCGTTCAAAACACTGGTCGGTTCTCGCAGTCGCTCCGTCCGGTGCTTCTCAGATGCTTGATCCATCGGCGGCCAACCGGCCGCGAACAAGCAAGTGCGACCCGTGACGGTCGCTCAACGGAGGCTTCCCTTGAAGAAAACACTCGCCGGTGGCATCACGGTCGTCGCAGCAGCCGCGGTCCTGCCACTCGCTCTCGCAGCGTGCTCGACGCTCCCTTCCGACGTCGCCGCTGGCGCGCCTGATGTCGACAAGGCGACCCAGATGACGTCCAGCATCACGAACAACACCCAGGAGGACCTCACCCTGGTGAGCGCTTCCCACGCAGGGGGCGTCACGCACTGGCAGGACCAGGCTCCCAAGACGCTCGCTGCCGGTGCCACCGCGAAGGTCACCGACTACGGCTCGGGCGACAACTCCATGACGATCGTCTACCAGGACGCGACCGGCTCGAAGTTCACTTTCAAGGCCAGCGACCCGCTCATCGGCAACAACAGCTCCTCGGCAACCACGACGAGCACGTCGTACACGACCACGGCCAGCAACAGCTCCGGCCACGACGACTGGACCACCTTCACCATCACGGCGGGACACACGTTCGACTTCACGGGCGCAGCGCAGACCTACACCGTGCCGGCCGGTGTGACGGAACTCAACGTCGACCTCACGGGCGGTGCTGGTGGGGTGGCCACTTCCGTCGACAACAATGGGTACAACAACGGCGCTGAGATCAAGGGAACGCTCGCCGTGACGCCCGGCGAGGTGCTCACCGTGGGCGTGGGCGGCTCTGCAAATGACGGCTGGCGAGGCGGCTGGGGCCTCGACTACAACGGTTCGTCCTTCTCCGGTGGCGATGCACTGAACTTCCCTTGGAATCATGCATTCGGCGGCGGCGGTGCCTCAGTCATCACGGCCGACGGGCAGATCGTCGCGGTCGCCGGCGGCTCCGGCGGCATCGGCTATATCAGCGACGTGAGCTACACCAGCTCGGCGGGCCTCGCGGGCCTCAACGGTTCGCTCACCGGGAGCAACGGGGGTCCGGGCAGCTCTGGCGGCAAGGCCGGTGCCCTTGACGACACGCAGGGCGGCACCCCGACAGACGGTTCGGACAGCGGCGTCAATCCGGGAGCTGGCGGTGGCGGCTACAAGGGCGGCGCGACCGGTGTGGACGGTACGTACGGCGGCGGTGGTGCCGGTTCGTCGTACGACGCGGGTCTGACCAACCCGACGGTTCAGAACTCGCCCGAGTGGGGTGGAAACCAGCAGCAGCACGCAGGGCGCCTGATCCTCACCGCAGCCAACTGAACAGCAGAAGCCCCGACGCCCCATCACAGGACGCGTCGGGGCTTCCTGCTGCCCACTCCGTCGTGGTTTCCTGAGCACCGTGCTTGTCGGAGAGGCCCTGGATGAACAGTTCTGTACCGAGGGTTCGAGTGCGCCGGGTTTACGAGGACCCTCTTCCCGATGATGGTCTCCGTGTGCTGGTGGATCGCCTGTGGCCGCGCGGGCTCACCAAAGAACGCGCGGCTCTGGACGAATGGTGCAAAGCGGTCGCTCCGTCCGCAGCGCTCCGTACCTGGTACGGCCATGATCCAGAGCGATTCGAAGAGTTCTCCTGCCGCTACTCGGCCGAGCTGCGCACTCCCGACCGGGTCCAGGCGCTGACGCACCTTCGCTTCTTGGCGACGACGTCACCCCTGACGCTCCTCACGGCGACGAAGCAGCCCGACCTGAGCGAGGCCGCAATCCTTCTCCGGCTCCTGCGGAGCCCGTGAGACCAGCATCACGAGTCGAGTATCGGTCGATGGAGTCGGGCTGCACTGCCTGGTACCGAGACGTGCTGGTCGAAACGTGCAGTCGCTCGTACTGGTGAGGATGGACAGCAGAGGTCGGGCGATGTCGTCGCAGGCTGAATGTGCGACCCAACCGGGCGCACCGTCAGCGAGCACAGGAATGACAATGCCCTTCACCATTCGTCCCCTCACCCGTCCGGCTCTGGCCGGCATCGCCATCGCCGCATTGGTCTCCCTCACCGCTTGTTCAGCGCCGCAGTTGGACGCAAACCTGACGGCTGCGTCGAGCTCCGCGTCTCCCTCCTCTGCTGCACAGTTCAGCGAGGGCGAGGTCAACATCCAGATGACCATCGAGAACAACACCAAGTCGCCGCTCACCTTGTCCTGGTCCGGGCTCTCCGGCGACGGCGCCCACTGGGACAGTCGACCGCAGGCCACACTAGGCGCGGGCGCGTCCGAGGTGCTCACTGGCTACACGCACTTCCACCTCACAGACCTGGCCATGCAGGTCAATTACGAGACCGCCAGCGGCGACCTCGCCCAGTTCCACGTGACGGCGAACGGCAACCAGAACGTGAACAGCACGACCGGGACAGGTGTGACGCTCGACAATGGCGGGACTGCGACCGATCTCACCATCGACGCGACGGTGAACCAGCCCACTGGCTTCTACGACTACGCCGTCGCGTCGATGGTTCTGCAGCCGGTCTCCTAGCGTCGCGCACGAGGCGAGCCCGTGCGGCCCTACCCTTCGGTGTGGCCGAGGTCCGGCTGCATGCGCAGGCACACGGTGCGGGACGCGGCGGCGTGCAGTTCGAACACGACGATCTCGTTCCGCCCGGTGCGGAGGACCGGTCCGGGGACGGCCAGGGTCGTCTGCGGCCCGCGCGACCAGTACCGGCCGAGGCAGAACCCGTTCACCCACGCCACGCCCTTCCGGAACCCGTCGAGGGCGAGGAAGCGGTCCCCTGCCTCGGCGAGGTCGAACGACCCGGTGGCGAAGACGGGCCCGGCCAGCACGTCGCCGTCGGTGGGCAGGGCGTCGGCGAGGATCGTCAGCGCGGCCTCGGGCATCGGATCGAGGGCGAGCGGCGACGCCGTCCACCGTTCGAGCGGGACACCGTCGACGGACGCCCCGCCGATGAGCCCCTTCGGTTCGCCGATCCGGGGGCCGTAGTCGACGCGGCCCTGGTCCTCGACGAGGAGCTCGAGCGTGCCGACGACGGGCGGGAGTGCGATGGCGCGGTCGTGGTGCTCGCGCTCGAGCACGCCGACGACCAAACCGTCGGCGGTGACGATCGCGCGGTCCCGGACCTCCTCGCCGACGGTGAGCACGCCGCCGGACGGTAGGTCCACCTCGGTCCGATACAGCACGAAGCCGGAGGCGGCGCCGAGCGCGTCGAAGGTCGGCGGAGCGTCGTGGGTGGACCACTCGGTGAGCGCCGGCAACAGGGACCGGAGCGACGCGGCGCGGTCGAGACGGACGGCGACGTCCGTGGCGGGGGTGGGCCGCGCCTCCAGGCTGTCAGACTTTCCCACCGGGAGAAGCCGCCCCGACCCACCCGGCTGCATCGACGCGGGCAGCGGCGGGACGGGCGCGTAGCGCTCGATCACCGACCGGAACGCGTGGAACTTCGGTGTCGGCCGCCCGGCCTCGTCGAGCGGCGCGTCGTAGTCGTACGACGTCGCGATCGGCCGGTACACGCCCTTGTCGTTCGCCCCGTTCGTGAAGCCGAAGTTCGTGCCGCCGTGGAACATGTAGATGTTCACCGAGCCGCCCGCGGCCAACAGGTCGTCCAGGTCCGACGCCGAAGCGTCGGCCGGCGTGGTGTGGTGGTGCTCGCCCCAGCTGTCGAACCAGCCGTCCCAGAACTCGGAGCACATGAGCGGGCCGGTGGGCTGCGCCTGCCGCAGCCGCGCGAGCCGTTCGGTCGAGCGGGAGCCGAACGACCCGGTCTTGTGCAGCGTCGGCAGCGAACCGTCCTCGAGCATGCTGCCCATCGGCTGGTCGACGCTCGTGAACGGGACGGTCAGCCCGATCGAGCGGTGCATCTGTTCGAGCTTCGACAGGTACACGGGGTCCGAGCCGTACGCGCCGTACTCGTTCTCGACCTGCACGAGCACGATCGGGCCGCCGTTGTCGATCTGCCTCGGGACGAGGACGGGCGCGAGGTGCTCCAAGTACCCCTGCACGGCGGCGAGGAACCCGGGCTCGTCCCGCCGGACCCCCACGGTCCCGTCGGCGAAGAGCCAGTACGGCAGGCCACCGTTGGTCCACTCGGCGCAGATGTAGGGGCCCGGGCGGACGATGGCGTGCATGCCTTCGGCGGCGACGAGGTCGAGGAAGCGGCCGAGGTTGAGACCGTCCTCGAGACTGAACGAAGACGGCGACGGCGCGTGCGCGTTCCAGGCGACGTACGTCTCGATGGTGTTGAGCCCCATGAGCTTCGCCTTGCGGATCCGGTCGGCCCAGAGGTCGGGGTGCACGCGGAAGTAGTGGATCGCGCCGGACAGGATCCGGTGCGGCTCGCCGTCGAGCAGGAAGTCGGTGTCGCCGATGGCGAAGCGCATGAGGTGCCTTTTCGTAAATGTTTCTCGATGAGCGAGAGGTGAAGCGGTCTCGCATGACCGAAATTATCAGCCCCTGGGCTCCGGTTGTGAGCAGCTTCCGCAGGTCGCGTGTCCTCTTGGCGACGGCTTCACCGCATCGTTCGCGGCAGGCGGCCTACTACCCCTCGAGGAGTCCTGCTGGGAGTCCAGCGACTCCGCTTGCGTCCGGCCAGACGACCGCGGCTGTGCCCCCTGCTGGAATCAGTCCAACGATCGCGTTGCTCGTGAACGTCACCTTGTCCGAAAGCGTGACGAACACGACCGTGTTGATCGGGTACCCCCTCGACCCGCCGGAGTCTCCTGGAGCCGCGCTGAGGACATCGACGAATGTGTTGCCGGAGACGACGACGTCGCTGCCGCCCTTGATCATCAGGTTGACTCCGCGGATCGTTTCGAAGGTGTTGTCGGCCACCGTCAGATCGGGGTAGCTGAAGACGCCGTAGGGATTCCACCCGTCGATCGACAGGGCACCGACCTGGTCCGAGTCGTACTGCTCGGGTGCTCGTGCGAACGGGTCTCGGAACGTGTTTCCCCGGATGTCGACGTGGCCTCCGGTGTACCCGTGACTTCGGCCGGATGTCTCCGGAGCAAGGACGACCGGCACACGGAGATCGTTGTCGAGGATCGACCCGTGGCTCGTCTTGATCAGGACGCGGCCCGGTCCGCTGAAGTGGTTGTTCCTGAACGTGAAGCCGCTGCCGCGGCGCTCGAGGTCGGTGACTTCCGCTCCGACTGTCCAGCTCGTCGGCACGGGCCGGTCCAACGCGAAGGACCACCCCGCAGCGGAGGCGCTCGCGCGCGTCACGATCGCGGATGGGCCGTCCAGCCACCTCGCGAGCCGGTCACCGACCTGCACCAGCGCGGGGCTTCGGTTCCCGGACCCGGCGCTCGTCAGCGTCACCGCACTGCCGCTCGCAGCCCCGATCATCATGCTGCCGATACCGACGATGCTGCTGACGTCGTCTCCGGAGTTCTCGATCGTGCAGTTCGTGATCGTCGGACCGTGCTGCACGCTTTGGAACTGGGTCGCGTCGAGATTTGTCGACTGTACGGGAGGATCGGATGCGCCGGACGGGGCCGGAGCGGGAACGATCCGAACGTCGTCGAGAACGGTGCCGCCGTACCCGGCAGCATTCATGATCCCCATCCCCGGCGCGGCGTTCAACGTGATGTCGCGAAGCGTGTCGCGCGCGCCGTCGACCGAGATTGCAGGGGCTTGGGTGTCGGTCCATTGATAGACGACCATGTCGCCGACCGACGCGCCGGGCAGAGCATCGGAACGGACCGTTCGGGCGGTACCGGGAGCCCACGATGGGTGGCTGTCGGGCGTCCACAACTTGTACCGTCGCGTATCGGCGTCGTAGAGCCGCGTCCGTGCTCCGAACCGGGATGGGTAGCCGTTTGCGAGTTGGACATTCATCGTCTCGCCGTCTGATGCGAGAGCGGTGACACGCCCTTGGGTGTACGGCAGGGGATCGTAGGTCACTCGCAATCCGAGCAGGGTCAGATCGTTCGACGATGCCGTGATCGCTGGCGAGGCCGTCGTCATCGTGAGGGTCGCCCCGCGAGCGTCCACCGTGACCCCGTCGAGTCCCGACAGGTCCAGCGTGCTCGAGCGGCGATAGTTGCCTGGCTCGATGGTGGCGACCGACGATCCCGCCCGATCGGCTCGGTCGATCTGAACGTCGATCGGGACCTGTGCCGGCGCACCGAGCTTGATCGCGTCCGCATCGACGTACCCGTCCGCATCATTGGAGAGTTCGACGAAGCCGCTCGTCCCCGCGTCGAAGCGGCGGTTGCCGAGGAGGACCCACTTCCCCTGCGTGGCGATTCGCTCATCGACCCCGTACGTGGTGTTCCCCTCTGCACTGTGCACCGTGAAGGGCGCGTTCGAGGCCCGGTCAGCGTTCCCATCGGGGGAGCGGTAGTAGACGCCGTACGTTCCGCCCACCGTCACATCGAGGTCCCAACGTGCAGTTGCCGGACCGCTCGAGCGGGCCGGCGCTGACCAGGCGTAGTCATTGCCGGAGTAGCCCGGAAGTGCCGTGGAGATTGCCCAATCGCCCGAGGTCACCACGGCGCCGTCATCAACGACCAGCTCAATGCTCGCAGCCCGCGCCGCCGAGTTGACGCCGATCGGACCGATCGTTGCGACCACAGCGGCCACGGAGACGGCGAGCAGCAACGATGCAGCGCCGCGACGAGTGGAAACCTTCCGAGCGCGACCAGCCGCCGGTCCAAATTTTGCCCCCATAAGGCAACCCCTCTAGCTTTAAGGATCGATCCTCTCGGACCGCTTCTCCCCGCATGTCGGCGTCCGGGAGGTGGGACCACGGATCCTCTGACAGCCCCGATCCGTAAATCTTGACCACCTCAGTCGCTATATGCTCGCTCTAGTGCTACTTTTTGTACACCCCCGTTGGACGAAGGAGTTCCGGTATGACGACGTCACCCGCAGTGGCCGTCCCACGCCTACGTAGGCGACGACGGTCCTGGATTGGCTGGGCCTTCGTAGCGCCGTTCATGCTGGCATTCGTGCTCGTCCTGGTAGCGCCGCTTGCCTACACAGTGTTCTTGAGCCTGTTCCAGCACCGCCTGATCGGCGGGAACAGCTTCGCCGGACTCGCGAACTACGCCGAGCAGCTGACCGATCCGGACTTCTGGGACGCCCTGGCCCGCGTCAGCTTGTACCTGATTGTCTTCGTGCCAGTCATGCTCAGCGTTTCGCTCCTCGCCGCTCTGGCCATCGACAGCGGCCGGCTCGCGTTGCCGCGTCTGTTCCGACTCGGCATCTTCCTGCCGTACGCAGTCCCGGGCGTCGTCGCCGCTCTGCTCTGGGGGTACATGTACGGCACCCACTTCGGTCTCGTCGCGAACCTGCAGGACCTATTCGGTCGCACACTGCCGAACCCGTTGTCATCAAACCTGGTTCTCGCGTCGATCGGCAACATCATGGTGTGGCTCACGATGGGCTACAACATGCTGGTCTTCTACTCGGCACTGCGTGTGGTGCCGACGGAGCTGTACGAGGCTGCCGACCTGGACGGTGCTGGTGGCTGGCGGATCATCCAGGCCATCAAGCTCCCTGCCATTCGTCCGGCCCTCGGCGTCACCGTCGTCTTCTCCACGATCGGTGCGTTCCAGCTCTTCAACGAGCCGAACATCCTCAAGACCTTGGCGCCGAACGTCATCAGCAGCCACTTCACCCCGAACATGTACGCCTACAACCTCTCGTTCGCCGGCCAGCAGTACAACGCTGCCGCTGCCGTGGCGATCCTCATGGGGCTCATCACGATGATCGTGGCCTACATCATCCAGCGCGTCGCAGGCCGGAGGTCCTGACATGACCATCAGCTCGCTCGACCGGGAATTTTCGGCAACCGACAACCCAAGTACCGAGGTGATCGTCCGGCCGGCGGCGCGACGACGCCGAAAGGGCGCTCCGAACCGCGCGCGACCGTCGTGGGTCCTCACCGCGGCGATGGCTCTGCTGCTGATCTACAGCCTGCTGCCGCTGTTCTGGCTCCTGGTGAACTCGACGAAGACGCAGGACGCGCTGTTCTCAAGCTTCGGACTGTGGACAGCTGGGCCGTTTGCGCTCTGGGACAACATCCACACCGTGTTCTCCTACGAGCACGGCATCTTCGCCCGGTGGCTGCTGAACACGCTGCTGTACGTCGTGGTCGGTGCAGGAGCTTCCACCTTCCTCGCAACGTTCGCCGGCTACGGACTCGCCAAGTTCGACTTCCCCGGCAAGCGAGGCGTCCTTGCCTCAGTGATCGCCGCTGTGGCCGTTCCTGGGTCAGCGCTCGCGGTTCCGACGTTCCTGATGTTCAGCCAGCTCGGCCTCACCAACACACCCTGGGCGGTGTTCATCCCGTCCCTCGTCACCCCGTTCGGGATGTTCCTGATGTGGAGCTACGCGCAGGAAGCAATTCCGAACGAGCTGCTCGAAGCGGCACGGGTCGACGGTTCGAACGAGTTCCGGACGTTCTTCTCCATCTCCTCACGATTGCTCGCCCCCGGCGTCATCTCGGTCCTGCTGCTCGAGATCGTGGGCACCTGGAACAACTACTTCCTCCCGCTCATCATGCTCAGCGACCCGAAGTGGTACCCGCTCACCGTCGGCCTGAACCAGTGGAGCGAGCAGGCGAACACGGCCGGTGGCGAAGCAGTCTTCAACCTCGTCATCACGGGATCGCTGCTGACGATCATCCCGATCATCGCGGTGTTCCTCTTCCTCCAGCGCTACTGGCAGTCCGGCCTGGCCGCCGGAAGCGTCAAGCAGTGACTCGACAACCTCCAACCCGAGAAAGGCCTCCCATGGAATCTCAGCAACGCTGGCGGAACGGCGTGCGCAAACTCGCTGCGCTCACCACCGTCGGACTCGCCCTCGCCGCCGGGCTCACCGGTTGCGCGTCGAACAACTCGGACGGGTCAGGGTCGACCCAGTCCGTCAGTTCCTCGCAGATCGACGCCGCCCTGCAGAAGAAGACGACGATCACGATCTGGACGTGGGCAACAACGCTCGACGGCGTCGTCAAGGCGTTCGAGGCCAAGCACCCGAACATCACGGTCAACGTGGTGAACGTCGGCACCGGTGCCGCGCACTACACGAAGCTCGAGAACGCGATCAAGGCAGGGAAGGGCGCTCCCGACCTGGCCACCATCGAGTACAGCGTGCTCCCACAGTTCGGCCTCGAGAAGTCCCTCGTCGACCTGAACCAGTTCGGCTACGGCGACTTGAAGGACAAGTACACGCCCTCCGTGTGGTCGAGCACCAACGTTGGCGGAGCCCTGTACGAACTGCCGCACAACGCCGGACCGATGGCGCTGTTCTACAACAAGACCGTCTTCGACAAGTTCGGGATCTCCGTTCCGAAGACCTGGGACGAGTACGCCGCGGACGCCAAGAAAATCCACGAAGCTGACCCCACCGTGTCCATGGCTTCCGACGCCGGTGACCCCGGCTTCGTGACCAGCATGCTCTGGCAGGCGGGCGCCAAGCCCTTCTCCACATCCGGCACGTCGGACGTGTCCATCGACCTGAACAACGCTGCGACGAAGAAGTTCACCAGCTTCTACCAGCCCCTGATCACCGACAAGGTGCTCTCGCAGGCGTCCGGGTTCAGCAACGAGTGGTACCAGGGCCTCGCCAACGGGAAGATCGCGACGCTCACTACCGGTGCATGGATGGCCGGAAGCCTGAAGTCAGGTGTTCCGAGTGGTAGCGGCCAGTGGCGTGTTGCGCCGATGCCCACCTACGGCAGCGGTCAGGCAGCCAGCGCGATGAACGGCGGCGGAGGGTACGCGATGCTCAAGCAGACCTCGAAGCAGCACCAGATGGTCTCCGCTGCGTTCCTGAAGTTCATGGACGCCGGTCCTGGTGTGAAGCTCTCCATCGCTGCCGGCCAGTTCCCGACCACGATCGCCGACCTGAAGTCGGAGGAGTTCCTCAACACCCCGAACAGCTACTTCGGCGGCCAGCAGATCAACAAGGTCTTTGCGCAGTCGGCAGCCGACGCGGTCCCGGGTTGGCAGTACCTGCCGTACCAGTCTTACGCCAACACCGTCTTCTCCGACACGGCGGGACAGGCCTACCTCGGTAAGACGACCCTCGCGAAGGGCCTCGACGAGTGGGGTGCGAAGCTCGACTCGTACGGCAAGGATCAGGGCTTCAACGTGAAGTAAAGCCCCGGTCAGAACCGACGTCGTCGCCCGGCCGGTACATGCGATCAGCGTGTGTCGGCCGGGCGACGACGTTACTGTTATTCCCGGACCGGGTGAAGCCCGGCCGACGAGAGGAATCCGATGATCCGTGCGGAGGAACCAAGCCCGCTCCAGCTGATCCGAGATGCCCTGCCCACGTTGGCCGGCGGCCGCCGCCGAGTCGCCGAGTTCATCCTCGCAAATCCGGAGGACGCCGGCCGGAGCTCCATCACGCGGATCGCTGCGGAAGCACATACGCAGCCGGTGACGGTGAGCCGCTTGTCGACGGGTCTCGGGTATCCGGGGTTCCCGGCGTTCCGGGCGGCCATCGCCAGCGAGCACGGACGCGAGCGTCAAGCGGGATGGGAAACCGACATCGGGCCGGCCCTGGCTCAGGACGACGCCCCGGAACGGGTGTTGACCGTCATGGCCGGAGACGGCTTCCGGGCTCTGCGGAATGCCACGGCGGAGGTGGACATCACCGTCCTCACCGCCGCTGCGGAGAGCATCGCGCACGCAAAGCAGGTCGAGATCTTCGCGGAATGGGGCGACCGACCTCCAGCCGACGAATTGGCGATGCGTCTGCGGCGGATCGGTGTGCCGGTATGGAACCACGAAGGCGCGTACGCAGCACGCGTCGGGGCGAACCTCCTCGGAGATGACGGCGTCGCCATGGTGTTCTCACGGTCCGGCGAGAGCGACATCGCTGCCGGTTTCCTGCAGGAAGCCGCAGCCCGAGGCGCCACGAGAGTGATCATCACCGGGACGCGCGCCCCCGCCCTCGCGGTACATGCCGACCACGTGCTCTTCACCGGGACCGAAGGTGGAGAAACGTGGATGGACTACTTTGCGGGCCGCACCAGCGACCACTTCGTGGGCGCCGTGCTCTGGGTCCTCGTCGCACAGCGTCTCGGGATCTCGTTCGTCCTACCCAGCTGAACGGAGCCCGCGGACAACCGCTCCGCGGGCTCCACCCAGTCAGGCGTAGGCCCGAACCGAGACCAGCGAAGCCCAGGCTGACCCGTTGGTCCGCTCCACCACGACGCGCATCGCAGAACCCGCGACCGGCCCGTCCAACTCGTGAACGCGCAGCCGCTGACGGTTGTCGGCAATGTCGGCGACGATCTGCCAACCGGCGGCGGTGTTGACCTCGACACGGTAATCGCGGGCCAACTCGGGGATGACCGGGAACGGCGTGCGGTGATGGTGGAGATTGACCAGGTCCTCGTCGACGTCCGCGTTGAACACGAGTTCGATGCGGCGGATCGCAACCTGTTCGGGCCACGTGAGCATCAGATGTTCAGGGGAACCTTCCCGCATGCGGTCCGAGCTCCACATCTGCGGACCCGCGAATGGGCGCAGCAACCCCTGGACGACGTTGCTCGGACGGTAGGCCCCCGTCGAACCCGACACCGTCATGACTGGGCTGTGACGCCGGAGCTCCGCAGCCGACCAGGCGTTGGATTGCGGTCGACCGCTGGCGGTGGCCGGCGTCCTGCTGAGCAGCAGCAGGACGCCGTACGGACCCGGCTCCGGCGCGACGACGATCGACAGGCCGGGCGCGCGTCGAAGCAGCACGACAACGTCCTCGGGACTGTCCGGGAGGTGGTCGAAGGACGCTTCCGCCCAGGACCGTCCAGCTGCGATCGCCACCGAGCGGCGCTGCAGCGGAAGGACCGGAATGTGGTTCTCGCCACCGTCGGTGCTCCACAGCTCAATGTCGACCGTCTGCTCGCTCTCCGACTCGAGGCGGATCCGCACTGCCCCAACGGCGGGATCGGCCGGAAGGTGGATACCAATGTCGTGCTCGTCCGCCGGGTAGACCAGCGCCTGCTCCGGTTCGTCGACGGCGATGGTCTCGAGCGTGGACGACGCGCTGACGGACGCGGTCCGCGCGAGATCGTCGGGGTCGTCGAGCTCGACGCCGAGCAGACTCGCGTCGTGGCGCAGGAGCGTTCGCTGCAGCTCGGTGAGGTGCGACTGGCCGATCTGCCGAGGGGTCACTCCGTAGCGCGCCGCGAGCGCTGCCCCGACGCCCGCTGCCTCACCGGTCACGGCACACGTGGCCATCACCCTGGTCGTGCCGAAAGCGACATGCGACGCCGAGATATCCCGCCCGGCGAGGAGCAGGTTGCGGACGTTCTGAGAGTAAAGCGATCGGAAGGGGATGTGGTAGACGCCGGAGGTGAAGAGGTGCTTCGAGCCGGCATCCGAGGAGTACATGCCGCCAGGCGGGTGCAGATCGATGGACCAACCGCCGAACCCGATCGTGTCCTCGAACCGCGTCTGATTCATGATGTCGTGCTGCGTGAGCACATGGTCACCAACGAACCGCCGGTACTCGCGCTTGCCCGGCAGCGACCCCACCCACTCGAGTGTGAGGTTCTCAGCATCGAACTCGCCCGAGTTCTTAATGTGGTCCCAGATGCCGTAGACCACTGACCACAGCTCGTCGCGGATCGCTTCGTTGTCCGCGACCGCGTCGAGTTCACCGCCCCACTCAATCCACCAGTAGTCGCACCCGTTAGCGCGCGCGTCCACACGGCGGTGGGCGAGAATGCTCGTGGAAGCGATGTCCTTCGTGATCGACGGCGGAACGAACCGCACCGGCTCGCCCACGTCCTTCGTGTAGAAAAACAGTGTGCTGCCGAGCATGTCCCCGTCGGGGATCTCCGGTGCCCATGGCTCGTCGTACGTGCTCCGCGCCTCGCGCCCGGAGGCGAACCGGGCTCCCGCGAGTGCCCCGACGAGGCCGTCCCCGCTTGCGTCGACGAACACCGGCGCGGAGAACGTGACGCGCAGCTCCGTCCCCTGCTGCCAGCCGGTCACGGTGTCGACGCGACGATCGTCTTCGGGTCCGCTGGCGGTCACCTCGGTCACGTCCGTATTGAGAAACAGTGTGATGTTCGGCTCCGCGCGGACGGCATCGAGGACGACCTGGTCCCAGAAGTACGGGTTGCCTTCCGGGTTCCGGTACTGGTTCTCGAGGAAGAGCTCTCCCATCACCCCGGTTTCCCGCGCGTACTTCTGTGCTCCGTGCGCAGTCGCACCGCACACCCACACCCGGATCTCGCTGCTCGAGTTGCCCCCGAGCACCGGTCGGTTGTTGATGAGGGCGACCCGGGACCCGGCTCGTGCTGCGGCGATGGCCGCCGCCACCCCCGCCAAGCCGCCGCCGACCACGACGACGTCGGATGTGTGTAGCTGTTCGTGCATCAGTGCTCCTTTGAACTCCGAACAGCCTACGACAAAGATTTACACCGCAGGCGTTGTAGCATCCGACCGGTGACAGGGATTTTCCTCACGGGCGGCTCAGTCCGGGGTGTTCGATTGGGCCGCGAGGATGGCGACTCCGTGCGCTTCCAGGACGATCTCGTCGACGGCTGTATCTGCGAGGACGTCGTAGCCCGAGCGGGCCACTCGGACGGTGTCTGGTCTGTGGCTGATGAGGAAGGTCAGGGTGCCCCGCCGGACTTCCTCCACGCCCGAGGGCAACGCTGGGTCAGTGTGGATGACCGGGTTGGGAGCTGTGTTGAGGATGAGGTTCAGTACGGCCCGGGCTGCCGCCTCGGTCGCATCGGCGGCGAGGTACCAGGCGCTCCCTGTCCGGTTCCTCTTCCGAGTGAGCGCGGGACCTCCATCTGCCAGGCCACCGCGGAAGGTGGCGAGGACTTCAGCGCCTTCCGCGTGCACGACTTCCGCCCAGTGCCGGGTCGAGAACGTCACCCCGCCTTCGACGGACACGGACTCAGTGGGGTCGTGCGGAGCGTATTCCTCTACTCGAACGCCAAGGGTCGCTGCGAGTGAGCCGAGCGGGCCGCCGCGGTGGAATGCGGCGTCAGCATCCGTGACGCCGGTCAAGGCCGTCACGAGGAGGGTGCCGCCGCGTTCCACGAAGCTGTCGAAGCGAGCCAAGGTGGATTCGTCGGCGACGAACAGCATCGGTGCGACGACCAGGTCGTACGCCGAAAGGTCGCTATCGACGTGGACGAAGTCTGTCGTGACGCCGAGGTTCAGCAGTGCGTGATGCCAGGATCGGACCGCATCGATGTAGTCCAACCTCGCCGGCGTTGACGGCTGCTCGGCGCTCCACCAGGAATCCCAGTCGATGACGATCGCGACGCCACTTGACTCGGTCTTTGTGCCCAACACTGACGGCTCGAGTTCCCGCAGCTCCCGACCGAGCTCCACAACTTCCCGCCATATCCGTGAATCGGTGCCGGCCGCCGGGACCATGGCGGAGTGGAACTTCTCGCCGCCTCGCT
The DNA here is from genome assembly GCF_048755855.1 of Curtobacterium sp. L1-20. GTDB lineage: Bacteria > Actinomycetota > Actinomycetes > Actinomycetales > Microbacteriaceae > Curtobacterium. Next base: position 199,701 of record NZ_CP151472.1, read on the forward strand.
GTGACTGCCGCCATTGGAAGAACATGATGCCGTCAGCGCCACGCGCCACAGCCTGGTACGACAGGGCTCGCATCTGCCCCGGGCGCTTCGGGGCATTGAGTGGTCGCCAGTTCACCGCGCTCGTGGACTGCTCCATCAGCACCCACGGTCGACCTCCTCCCAACGAACGCATCAGATCGCGTTGCATCGCGGCGTCCATCCAGGAGTCCTCGACTGCTGGATCCGGGTAGGAGTCATCGCTAATGAAGTCCACCTCCCGGCTCCAAGCCCAGTAGTCCGCTGGGCGGAAGAACCCCATGAAGTTCGTGGTCACCGGCACGCCCGGGGACAGCTCGCGAAGGACGTCGGCTTCGGCGCGATACGCACTCAGGAGCGCGTCCGAGCTGAACCGCTCGTAGTCGAGCAGGTGCGCAGGATTGTGGAACGTCGGCGCCGCGCGCGGCGGAAGGACTTCTTCAAAGGACCGGTAGCGCTGCGACCAGAACGTCGTCCCCCAGCGCGCGTTGAGGACCTCGATCGAGCCGTACTTGCCCTCGAGCCACTGGCGGAAAACGGCAGCCGACTCATCCCCGTAGTCGCGGGGATTGTCGTTGCCGAACTCGTTGCCGACATGCCATGCCACGACGCCGGGATGTTGGCCGTACCGCTCGGCAAGGCGTCGTACGAGTCGGGTCGCGTACCGCCGGTAGGTTGCCGAGCTCGGGTTAACGTGCTGTCGGCTTCCAGGCGAAAGGACGTGCCCCCACTCGTCGACCAGGAGCGTGTCCGGGTGCTGCAGCGAGAGCCAATTCGGCGGAGTTGCGGTCGACGTGGCCAGGTCGACACCGATACCGGCCTCGTAGAGACGGTCGATGATGCGGTCGAGCCATTCGAACTCGAACTCACCGTCGGATGGCTCCAGAAGGGACCAAGCGAACACGGCGACGGTGGCGACGGTCACGTTGGCTTCGAGCATGAGCCGCACATCCTCTTCATGCGTCTCTGCTGGCCATTGCTCTGCGTTGTAGTCGGCTCCGTACCAGAACGGCATGACGGTCCCTTCGCGTGTCCGGACCGGGCAGCCGATCCGCCGGATTCCGTAAGTTATTTACAGTATCGGACTCACTGGGGCTCCAGGAGTGTATGTTTCGGTCACCATCGATCTAGACAAGGGAGTCTCGATGTCACAACGCACGTTCTGGACGGCGCTCGCGCTCGTCGCTGGCATGACCGTAGCTGGCGCTACTGGCGCCCCGCCTGCCGCGCATGCCACCGGGGCCGACCACATCGCGAACGACACACAGTGGATCGACGCCGCTGGCGACCCGATCCTCGCGCAAGGCGGCAACGTTCAGAAAGTAGGGGCGACCTGGTACTGGGTTGGCAGTGCTCTCGTAGCTGGCCAGCCGAAGTCCATCAACCTCTACAGCTCCACCGATCTGACGAACTGGACGTTCGTGAAGTCCCTTGTCACGCAGTGGAGTGGCACCGGTACGAGCCCGGTCCCTGGTGACACCGCGGCCAACGATCCCGCAGGCGACCAATTTGTCTCGGGCCAGTGGCTCGGGCGTCCACAGCTGATCCACAACACTGCCCATCACCAGTGGGTCCTGTGGGCGGAGGTCGGCAGCCACACCGGCGCGAAAGGGAACGCGCAAGCCGTTTTCACCACGGCCGATGACGACATCGCTGGCACCTACACGCTGCGCAGCCAACCGAACGATCCAGCGCTCGGCAACCAGGACTACCTCGTCCAAGACCAGGCCGGCAACCTCGTCACGAGCGGCGACCGATCGGTATTCGTCGACGGCGACAACGCGTACTTGGTCTACGTCGGAGACAGCACGACACAGCGGAACCAGAGCGTGAACATCGCGCCGTTGGATGACACGTGGACCAAGGTGGGAGCACCTATCTGGACGCTCCCCTTTGGCGGTCAGGAAGCGCCGGGATTGGTCAAGGTGGGAACGACCTACTACCTCTTCGCATCGGGCCAGAAGGGATGGGACCCGACCCAGACGGTCTTCAAGACCTCCTCAACCACCCTCAAGGGCTTCCCGACCGCCGCCGGAACATGGACCCCGGTCACCGAGGCGCCGAGCTCCGGTACTCAGAACTCCTTTGCGACCCAGTTCGAGCAGATCATCCCGGTGACCGACTCCAACGGCGTGGTTCAGTCGTACCTGTACAACGGTGACCGATACTCCGAGTTCGCGGACCAGGCGCAGGTACCGGGCTCGCTGAGCGGCGTCGGACGGAACGCGTTCTACCCGATCACCTTCGACGGCGGGACCCCCAAGCTGTTCGGTGCCACTGATGTGTCTGTGAACGCGTCATCGGGCACGCTCAACTGGAACCGAGTCGTCAACGGTCGGTTCGACATGACCGGAGCGATCAACGGAAAGGTGCCGTACTGGACTTCCAGCGGCACAAGCGGTGCGACAACGATCGCGAAGCGAACCGGGAGCAACGCACAGGAACTCGTGCAAACCGGGACCGCCTTCACGTCGTGGAACTCCCAGACGATCTCGCTCCCGAACGGCAGCTACCGGGCACAGGTCTGGTACCGCCTCGCCGGCACCCCACAGAACGCATACCTCGGGATCAAGGCGAACGATGTCACCAATCCCTCGGCAGAGATCCGAACCGCATTCACCACCGGAGGAAGCACCTTCACCACGACCACGGTCGACTTCTCGGTGACGTCCGGCAAGGTCACGATCGGTTCGTGGATTGACGCAACCGGCTCGGCGACCCTCGAGACCGACGCGTACTCGATCTGGAGCCGCTGAATCGCCTGACGGCCGTACCGGGCCCACGGTTCATCACACCGCATAACGGAGTGAGCCGTGGGCTCGACCGGCCCGCCCAGGGATCGGCTAGTGGGGATCGGTGGATCATCGTGAGCTGCCCGGCTGCTGCACGGGGGCGCGCACCGCACGGGTGATGATCGCAGCCATCACCTCCGGGCGAAGGAACGGCCCCATGTGCCCAGCCTCCGGCAACTGCAGGAACCGTCCACGTGTCGTCGCAGCGAGGCGTCTCATCTCTGATGGGGTGGACACCCCATCGTGCTCAGCGGCGACCGCCAGGATGGGCATGCTCAGGTCCTCCAGGTCCCTGAGGCGGTCGAATCGGGCGATCGACTCCAGGGCATCTGCCCAGGTCGTGAGATCGACGGTGTGGAGTTGCTGTCTGAGACGGGTGGCGAACGAACCGCTCCTCGGCAGCTCTGCCGGCGAGAGCCACCGGGCCAGGACCGCGGAGGGATCTGGCCGCAGGCCGGCTCGCAACGAGGCTGCGGCGACGCTGAACGGCGGGTACGGGGTGGCGCGGCTGCAGATGCAGGTGAGACTCGCCACGAGCTCCGGATGGTCGAGTGCCAGGTCGAGCGCGACCTGCCCGCCGAACGAGTGGCCGACCACGTGCACCGGTGCTGGTCCGAGGGTCGCCGCGATCCTCCGGGCGTGTGCGCGAGAGTCGCCGGCGTGCGCGAGCGATGGCGCTGCGACGTCCAGGTGGCCCTCCGCCAACCGAGTGCCGATCTCGTCCCAGACCACCGGTGAGAGCGGAGTGCCGTGGAGGAGCAGGACCTTCTGAGAGCTGGACATGGTGTGGCCCAGGCTGCTGCGGCTACCGACCGGTGCGCGGATCAGCGGGATGCACGGCGATGGTGAACCGCTGGGTGGTGGATCCAACGAGGTTCCGCGCGGTAATCGTGAACGAGTGGGTCCCGGCTCGTCTCGGCATTCCCGAGATCGACCCGGTCGAGGTGTCGAGACGCAGCCCGGCGGGGAGCGCTCCGGCGGTGACGGCGAAGGTGGCCGTCGTCGGCCCGGCCGGAGCGACCGTCGAGGAGTACTGCTGCCCGACCGTCGCTCGTGCAAGGCCGCTCGTTCCGAAGGCCGGCGGGGTGCCGTTGACCTGCGCGGCGATCGTGCTCGTACCGTAGCTGAGAGCCCCAACGTGGTACGCCTCGCTGAGCGGGACGAGGGTCGGCTTGAGCACGTCGTCGGTGCCACCGTCACCGAGCAGGCTTCCGCCACCCGCACCCCACGCATACACCGTCCCGTCCGTCGCGGTGGCGTACGCCGCGAAGGCACCCGCGGTGACGCCGGTGAAGGTGACGTTCGTCGGCGCATCGACCTCGACCGGACTCAGCTGAGGGGCCGAGGGGTTGGTGGTCCCGTTCCCGAGCTCCCCGTCGGTGTTGTTGCCCCATGCGTAGATCGACCCGTCGGCGGTGAGGCCGAGGGAGTACACGGTTCCGACCTCGAGTCGTACGAATGCCTTCCCCGTCGTGTTGTCGATCGGCTGCGGAGTCGACGTGTACTGCAGACTCGGGTCCGACAGCAGGAGCTGACCGTTGAGGTTGTCACCCCAGACGTAATGCGTGCCGTCGGTCGAGGTGGCAGTTGCTGCGTTCCCGCCGGTGGAGATTGAGGTGAACTCGACCCCGTGCGGGGCGGTGACCGGGGTGGGCGTGGGGTCAGCATCGCCGGAGTCGGATCCGTTGCCGAGTTCGCCGACTTCGTTGGAGCCCCAGGAGTAGATGACACCGGTGGAGGTCAGTGCGAAGCCGCCGTGTACCGCGGCGGCGATGTCGGTCACCGTGAGCCCTGCTGGGAGCTTCACCTGTCGCGGAGTCGGATTGCTCATCGTGCCCAGTGTGCCGTCGCCGAGTTCGCCAGCTCCGTTGTCACCCCAAGCCCAGACGTGTCCGGCAGCGTCGAGTGCGAACATCGCCGTGTCTCCGATGGCGATCTGCTTCATGGTGACGCCGGATGGGAGGGCGACTCGAACCGGGCTCGTCGTCTTCGGCTTTCGCACGCTTCCGGTGCCGAGTGCACCCGTGCCGTTGAGACCCCACGTCCAAACCGTGCCGTCCGTGGCGATCGCCGCCCCGTTATCGGCTCCCGTGACGATTGAGGCCGGGGTGCGGCCGCCGGGCAGCGTGAACGACTGCGGAGTCGTGATCTGTGAGGCCGTGCTGCCGACACCAGCCGCTCCCCACACGTTATCCCCCCAGACAGTCCACGCGCTGGTCTGAGGCGTTCCACCGGAAACAGCGGATGCTGCACCCGCCGAACCAAAGATTCCACCGACCGCGATCACGGCGGTGGCCGCGATCGCCCAACTCAACTTGATCATGAGTGTCCTCGTCTTCCTGAGTGCCAGCCCGTCTGGTCGGCGACTGACCCGAGTCTGGTTCCAGCGCGCGCGAGTCCCGCTGTGCGGAACGTCCAGGACTTCTCGCTCACGCGGGGCGCCGGGAACGCTCGCACTGGTGAGAAGTGCCAGGGATCGCCCTCCCCGCGGCGCGATGCCACGGCGACATCTCAGGCGGACGACGTCGGGCAGCGGCGAGCAGGCCCATGGCAGCGGGTCCACGGCAGCATTCCGTCGACGTCGAACACGGGAGCGTCTCGCAGCCGGTGCGTGCACTGCTCGACTGTGCGGAACGACCAGGTGTCCAGCGTGACCGGGTGCCGTTGGACTGGACGGACCGCCCAGTCGTGCGGAGCAGTGCCGACCGTAGAACTGAACCCAGCACGAACGTCGTGCAGATGAGGAGGGAACACCATGACCGGCCACACGCTCGGAGCGGCCTCGCCGATCCCGACCGCCACACTCCTGACACCGTTCGCTGACCCCCGGAGCACGAACGGACGATCTCCGCTCGACGAAGACCGGGAAGCTCGCCGGGAGCGCACGCTGGCCGTCGTCGCCACGGTCGTCGCCGGAGTGTCCACCGTCATGTTCGCGGTCGCCGCGATCCTGTTCCGGTGAGCGCGGCCCCGACCGCCGCACCGCAGCGCATGCGGTCCTTCCCGAACCGCTCGACCTGGCACGGCAACCAGCTGCTCACCGTCCGGGAGATGCAACTCGAGAACGCTGCGCTCCGCATCGACTACTTCCTCGGCGCCGATCCCGGAGATCTCATCTTCATGGGCGTCGATCCCCGCCTTCTCCCGTCCCGGGAGGATTGGCTCCAGCAGTACGTTGACGACTTCGCGCGGAAGCGCGACGACCGCCGGCTGTTTGGGATGGTGCTCCAGCTCGATGGACAGACCGTCGGATTCTCTAACGTCGGGTTGCTCGACGACGAAGCATCAGCGCTGGTGCACTTCCACCTGACGGTTCCGGAGCTCCGCGGGCGGGGTCTCGGCGCCCGGTTCCTCCGCATGGTCACGAACGCGTACTTCGCAGGCTTCGACTTCGATCACCTCTACTTCGAGCCGAACGCCTTCAACACCGCGTCGAACCGCATGGCGCAGAGCGCCGGTTACCGCTTCCTCCGCACACACCGCACGACCCCGGGGGCAATCCACCTTGTTGATCAGCCCATGACCCGATGGGTCATCCGCCGAGCCGACCTCCTATGAACACACCACTTGCGAAAACCGCGTCCAACTGAGGGGCACGCGAACATTGTTCTCCAGTCAAAGAGTTCGCGCGCCCCTTAGCCAACAGGTCGAGAGTTGACATAACCCCGCCATATTGGCGGCAACGAGAAGAGCCGGCCACCCCGAAGGGTGGCCGGCTCGTCTGCATGGGGGGTGGCGTCAGTGCGCGGCGTCGTACGCGTCGCGGACGGCCTGGCTGATGCGGCCGCGGGAGGAGACCTCGTGGCCGTTCGCGTTCGCCCACTCGCGAATCTTCGCGAGCTCCTCCGAGTTGCCTCGCTTCGGGCTGCCGGCGCTGGCGCGGCCAGAGCGGCCGCTGACCTTTCGGGCTGCTGCGACGTAGTCGGAGAACGCTTCGCGGAGCGCGTCGGCGTTGTCGTCGGTGAGGTCGATTTCGTAGTGGGCGCCGTCGAAACCGAAGGTGACGGTGCGGCCCTTACCGTCATCAATGGTGTCGCCGGTCAGGTCGTCGACGAGGTGCGTGGTGACTTTCTGCGCCATGGAGGTCGCCTTTCGCTCGGGGTCGCATCCAGCCTGGCATAGCTGATCCCGGAGAACGCTTTGTTCGTCGTTCGTACTGCAGCATGTCGGGCAGACTGGGTGGTGATGTCTGATTCGTTGCCGGCCGCGTCCGGGTATGCCGTTGCGCTTGCAGAGCTGAAGCAGCAAGTGCGCGCTGCTCGGTTCACCGCTCAGCGCCGCGTGAACACGGAACTGATTCGTCTCTACTGGGGGATCGGCGCGACCATCCTGCAGCGCCAAGGCGACGAGGGGTGGGGCAGCAACGTCATCGGTCGGCTCGCGACGGATCTGCGCGGGGAGTTTCCGGAGATGAAGGGCTTCTCGCGAGCGAACCTGTTCTACATGCGCCGGTTCGCGGGGGAGTGGGCGGCGGATGCGGTCGTCCAACAGCCTGTTGGACAACTGCCCTGGGGGCACATCACCGTCCTCCTCGACCGACTCGACGACCACGAGCTCCGCAACTGGTACGCCGAACAGGCAGCGGCGCACGGCTGGTCCCGGAACGTGCTCGAGCACCAAATTCGAACCACCGCACACTCGCGGCTGGAAGCGGCGCCGTCGAACTTCCCGGCGACGCTACCGCCGGGGGAGTCGGACCTGGCGCAGCAGCTGACCAAGGACCCGTACGTGCTGGACTTCCTCGCCCTCGACGGGGACGCGAAGGAACGCCACCTCGAGCAGGCACTCGTCGACCGGATCATCGACACCCTCCGCGAACTCGGCGAGGGCTTCGCGTTCGTGGGCCGGCAAGTGCACTTCGACGTCGACGGCGACGACTTCTACGTCGACCTGCTGTTCTTCCACGTCGAACAGCTCCGCTACGTCGTCATCGAACTGAAGACCGGGAAGTTCAAGCCCGAGTACCTCGGCCAGCTTGGCTTCTACGTCGCCCTCGTCGACGACAAGCTCCGCCGACCCCAACACGCCGACACCGTCGGCCTGCTGCTGGTCGCAGACAAGAACGACGCCGTCGTCCGATACTCACTCGCCGGCCAGCAGAACCCGATCGGCGTCGCCAGCTACGACTTGCTCCCTCCGGCAGTGCGGGCCGCACTGCCGTCAGAAGCCGAACTCGCCCAAGCGCTGCACCCACCGGCGGATCAGCTGAACGGCAGCGCCGAAGCCGCCAACACTGAGTCGATCGACCCGCTGAGCGACGACGAGTCGTCAGGGCCATCTCAATAGCGTCTACGGATCACGCGGTGCGGAGCGTTTGGTGGTTCTGGATCTCGAGCAGTCGGACGCCGAGGAGTTCGCCGAGGCTGGGTCCGAACCGGGCGAGCGCGGCGTCGTACTGGTGGAGCGACGCGTCGAGAACTGGCGTGTAGGCCTCGTCGGCGATCGCCCGGACGGTCCGCAGCTCCGTGACAAGGCCGTCGATGCCGAAGGTGTCGAGGTCGTCGCCACCGAGGAACCGGGGTAGGTGCTCGTCGGAGAAGGTGCTCGCACCGGCAGTTCCGCGGAGGAGCTCCTGCATCTGCTCCGGAGGGATGCCGGCGTGCTGGGCGACGAGGAGCGCCTCGCTGGTCGCGAGGGCAGATGCGCACCAGAGCGCGTTCACGAGCAGCTTCACCGTCTGCGCGTCCGCGGGGTCCTCGCTCACCATCCGAACACCATCGTCGCCGGCGATCGTGGTCAGGACCGTCCGGACCCGTTCGGACGCGTTCGTCGGACCCGCGACGAACAGCCGGAGTGTGCCGTGCTCGGCATCTTCGGGGGACCCACCCATGGGAGCGGCCACCAGGGCGATGCCGTGGCGGTCCGCCCGGCTCCTGGATCGTCGTGTCGTGTCCGGGTCGCCGGACGTGAGGTCGACCCAGGTGGTCCCGGGGCGGGCAGCGGCGAGGACCGGGTCGGTCATCGCGGACTCCGTCGCGGCAGCGTCTGGCAGGACCGTCAGGACTACGTCCGCCTCGCTCACCAGGGCGGCGAGGTCGGGCTGCCATCTGCAGCCCGCTGCTTCCGCGTCGGCTGCACGGCGGATGTCCCGGTCGTGCACCGACACGGACCACCCGGCGACGGCGAGGCGGCGCATGAGCGCGCTGCCCATGCGTCCGACACCTACGATCCCGACCCGGTTCGGAGCGTGGTCGGCCGGTGCTGCTGCAGCCATCATGTGACGAGCTTGCCAGAGGGGTGGCTGCCGGTTGCGTATCCGCTCCCGGACCGTGATACCGACGTTTGATGCTGCGTTCGAGAAGGAAGTGGTGTCGATGCTTCATGCCGGTGGGAGTGACGACGTCGTAGTGCACGGTGAAGGGCTGTCACCAATCGCCGTAGTAGTCGCCCCACTAAGACAGGACGCTGCTGGGGACGACACCTCGTGCGGCCGCGACTGCTTGCTCGGCAAGGGCAATGAGGCGTTCCTGATCGGTGCCCATGCTGAGACCTCGAGCGCTAACCCGGTGAGCGGAAGCGCGAATGGCTGCCCTGTGCCGACTGACTGCAAGCGAGTGGCACGGTACCGACTAGCGCTGGGTTGGCTCATGCCGGAGTGTTGCATGCGCCGAAGCCGATACGGCCCACGGTGAGGTCTCCGCCGATAGTGATGGACGAGGTGGTGAATCTCGGCGATCGGCGATCGCGATGGACGGCGCCTCGAAGGCACCGTTTGTCCGGAGCGCCGAGCGCTCTCGGTCAGGCGACCATCTCACGGAGGTGCTCCAACGCCTCCTGCATCCCTGGGTTCTTAAGACGCCGATCGTTCGGCTTCACGCCTCGCACCACTGCGTCGAGAAAGCGGCGGTCCGCATCCACTCGTTCCAGAGGGTCACGGCCCGGAGCGCCGTGCCCGGGAATGACGACTTCAGCTTGCCGCGCGTAGCCGGCGAGCACATCCAGCGCTTCGAAGTACGACGGGAGATCGTCGGGATAGAACGGCAGTGGCAGCTCCACGTCGCTGAGCATGTCGCCAGCGATGAGTACACGTTGCTTTGCAAGCCACAGCGCGGTGTGGCCAGGAGCATGTCCGTCGTGAATGACGAGTTCTGGGGTGAAGGCAGCGGATGTCGCGTTCTCCGGCATCACCTCAACGCCCTTCACCTGCCCCATGAGGTCTTTGAGAGCGGACGGGAAGTCGGGTCCGAGGTACTCAACAAGCGATGCTCGCTCTGATCGGGCGAGTTCCGCTGTCCGGCGCGAAGCCCATCGTGGCGCGTCGCCGAAGGCGGGATGCCAGAGCAGGTGGTCTTGATGTGCATGGGTCGCGAATCCGCCGATGACATGGAGGTCTCGTTGTGAGAGAGCGGCAGCCAAAGCGTCGAGCTCGTCGGGCATCCAAGCCGGATCGATGAGCAAGGCGTCCCGACCGGACATCAGCACTGTCGAGGTGGTCGCCATCCGTCGACTCGTTGCGACGAGCACTCCCGCGGCCACCGCATGCAATGCCCTCATCAGCCCCCCAGTTCCCGGTCAGCCTAAACGCTCGTGGAGCATCTCCTTGCACGGGAGACCGGTACCAGCGTCCATGGCGAACTCGGCAGGACGCTCTCACTCAAGACGCGCCCCAACCGGTCACGATCGGCTGCCGAGACTTATCAGGACGAGTCGTCGTCGTACGCCTGCCTGTGCTGTTCCACTTCGGTGAGATGATCGGCGGTCCAAGCGAGCAGCGTCAGGAACGGCTTGTCGAGAGTGCGCCCGAGCGCTGTGATGCGGTACTCCACGGCGACGGGACGTTGATCCAGCACATGGCGTTCGACGAGGCCGTTGCGTTCGAGGCGGCGTAGCGCCTGCGTCAGTGACTTCTGGGTGATGCCGTCGAGGTCACGCTTGAGTTCGTTGAAGCGTCGCGACTGCTGGCACAGCAACGTCAGGATCAGCTGCCCCCATTTATCGAGGAGTTGATCGAGGAGTTCGCGCTGTGGCCCCACGATGAGTCCCGGGATCGCCGGGCCTCCAGGGGTACCAGGTTTCCTTGAAGTACCTGTCATGTACCAGGTATACCAGAGATACCTAGTCCTGACCAAAGGAACACCATGACCGAGCAGTCCCTGACCACGCTCCAGCTCAAGCGCCAGGACGGCGTGCTGTGGGTCACGATCGACGTCCCGCCGATCAACCTCATGACGGCCCAGCTTCTCCTTGACTTCGACGCCGTTGCAGCATCGGCCGAGAAGGACCCCGGCCTGCACGTCATCGTCGTCCAGAGCGCGAACCCCGAGTTCTTCATGGCTCACGGCGACCTGACGTTCGTCGAGGACCCCGCGTCGTATGCCGCACTTCCGATCGCGGAGGACACGCTCGTCGGAACCGGGCCAATGATGCGGCTCCACGAGCGTTGGCGGCGCCTGCCCCAGACCACCATCGCGAAGGTCGCGGGCCTGACTCGCGGTGGTGGTCCGGAAATGATCGCAAGCCTGGATCTCCGCTTCGCAGCGCTTGAGACCGCGTCCTTCGGCCAGTTCGAAACCCTCACCGGAATCGTCCCTGGTGCTGGTGCAACTGCACACCTACCCCGCCTCGTGGGACGCGCTCGAGCCCTCGAGATCGTCCTCACCGGCGGCCTCATCGACGCCGCAACCGCCGAGCGTTGGGGATGGGTGAACCGCGCACTGCCCGGAGCCGAACTCGACGCTTACGTCGACTGGGTTGCGCTGACCATCGCGAACCTACCCGACGGCGTGCGTGTCGCAGCAACGAAGGCGATCGACGCCGCCGACGGCCCCCTCGAAGATGCGCTGCGCGCCGAAGACCGCTACCTCGGAGAGACCTTCACGCCTGCCTCCGGTGAACTCGCGAAGGCAGCTCTTGCAGCCGGCGCACACACCCGTGAGGTCGAACTCAACCTTGAAGGGGTCCTCCGAGCGAACCTCGCTCGTACCCCCTGAAGCCTTGTCTGATGGTGAGTGGGACGCAAGACAGATTGTGTTCCACCCCACACACCCGTCGTTTGCGCTCGACTGGGGAGGGAACTTGGCCGGCCACGCTCTCGACTTTCCTTCTACATCAACTTATCGAGCGCGTCGCAGACGTGCCTCGCCCTTTGAGGAGAACAGGCAATGACCGAATATCGTCTCGACGAGGAATTTGCGCAGGCGATCGCGCAGCTCCCGCCAGAGTTCATGGGCATGGCCGAGCCCCCCGCGGACGACGTGCACGCGCTGCGAGAGGTGATCAACTTCCAGTACACGGAGATGGGCAAGCTGGCTCCGCCCGCCCCGGATGGCGTGCACCGGGATGACGTCATCATCCCGGTCGGTGATGGCGTAACGCTTGAAGCGCGTTGGTACACGAAGGGTGATGCCCGTCCTGGGTCCGCTGTCGTCTACGCCCACGGCGGGGGTCAGGTCGCTGGCACCCTTGACCATTACGACCGCCGGATGAGGGTCTACGTCACGGAGACGTCCGTGCCGATCTTGTCGGTCGGTTACCGTGTCGCCCCGGAAGGGAAGGGTCAGCAGCTCAGCGAAGACGTCTTCGCGGGGGTGCTGTGGTTGAACGAGCAGGCTGACCGTCTCGGCGTCGATCGTGCACGGATCGCGGTGATGGGTGACAGTGGTGGCGGCGGGCTCGCCGCGGCGGCCGCCGTGCTGGGTAGGGACCGTGGCGTTCCGATCGCTCAGCAGATCCTGATCTACGCCATGCTCGACGACACGGTCAACACGGCCAGCGAAGCACTCGCGCCGTTCCTGGCATGGACCGCGAACATGAACGCGACCTCCTGGAACGCCCGCTCTGACGGTCACGTGTCGGAGACAACCTCGCCGGCGCGTCTGCTCGACGCTCGTGGTCTGGCCGCTGCGTACATCGAGGTCGGTGATCTTGACCTCATGCGAGACGAGAGCATCGCCTACGCCCTGAAGTTGTCGGCGGCCGATGTCCCGCTTGAGCTCCACGTTCACCCCGGTACGCCGCACGCCTACGAGTGGCTGGACGAGAACGCAGGAGTCACCCAGCGCTCCCTCGAGAACCGTTACCGTGTCCTCCGCTCCCTCTGAACCTGGCCTTGATAGGGAGAACCGATGACCACTGCTCACGTGACCAACGCATTCCTGCGCCACCTCGCCGCGCAGGACGCGGCCGCACTCGCCGCCCTGTTTGCCGACGAGATTGACTGGATGGTACCTGGCGACCAGGCAATCACCCGATGGGTCGGACCACGGTCTCGTGCGGACGAAGTCGCGCCGTACTTCCGGGAGCTCTGGGCAGCGCTCACCCCGGGCAAGAGCGTGGTCGCGGTCAACTCGGTGGTGGTCGACGGCTCTGAAGCTGTCATCTTCGCCACCTTCGACCATGTCGCCGCTCCGACCGGACGCCCTTTCCACACTGCCGTCGCTATGCGCCTCACGGTCACTGGGGACAAGGTGGTCTGGATGCACCTGTTCGAGGACACCGCCGCGGTCGCCGCAGCGTTCCAGCTCTAACGACTACCCGTTCCACGTGAGCCTCGATAGGTGATCAGCTACCGGGGTCGGCCGGTCCATCGCTCCTCGACGCAGTGACTCTACGGAGCGGGGCCTTATCGGCTACCGACCGACAGAGGGCGCAAACTCCTGTAAGTTCGCGCCCTCTGTTTTCCGTGTTGTTGCTTTAGCCCCGGTCGGCGGGGTGAGTGCGTCGACGGGTGCATTGAGCTGGTTCATGAGGCCGGCGAAGTCCTTGAGGCGCGTCCCGGATAGTGGAACTTCGAGCGGTGTCCGGTTACCCATCGGCTATCGAGACGAGATGAGTCTCTGTTGCCGAGGGCTCGGTCGATCTGCGTGGTGTCCGTTCTTTCTCATGCGCGCGTTGATCTGAGGGCGGCTGCTCCGGAGCCGGTCCCAAGAGCTGCTCGCCGGACGCTGTCCTGTTCAGTCCTCGGGTACGAGTGCCGTGATCGTGGAGATTTCGTCGGAGGTAAGCGTGATCTGCGCTGCGGCGAGATTCATACGGAGGTGCTCGAGGCTGGTGGTTCCGGGTATGGGGAGGGTGTTCGGTGCACGATGCAGCTGCCAGGCCAGCGCGACCTGCTGGAGGCTTACGCCGTGGTTGTGCGCGATCGGGTCCAAGGCGGCGGTGATCCGATCCGGCTCGCCGCCATCGGCGATGCTCATGGGGTGCCAGGGCGAGAAGACCGCGCCGGCCTTCTCGGTCGCGCGGAGCAAGTCCACGCCACGGCGAATACCAGGGTTGTAGAGCGCTGTCGCGGCGGCGATGGAGGTGATCGTCTGCGCGAGCGCGAACTGCTCGAGGCTGACATTCGACAACCCGATGTGCCGGATCAGACCCTCCTCCTTGAGAGCGGCGAGAGTGGCAACCTGTTCCTCGAACGGGACATCCGTGGCTTGGCCGCTGTGCAGGTAGTACAGGTCGATGCTGTCGACTCCAAGCCGTCGTGCGCTCAGGTTGGCCGACTGGCGGAGGTAGTTCGGATTGCCGACCGCGCCGAGGGTGGAGTAGTCGTAGCCGCCGCGGACGAAACCGCCCTTGGTTGCAATGACCAGGTTCTCTGGGTAGGGGTGCAGGGCCTCGCGGATGAGGAGTTCGTTCGAGTGCGGCCCGTAGACGTCTGCGGTGTCGATGAACGTGACGCCGGCATCAACGACCGCGCGGAGCAGGGCGATGCCGCCGTCGTGGTCGGGGTATTCACCCCAGACCTGCTTGCCGGTGAGCTGCATCGCGCCGAAGCCGATACGGCCGACGGTGAGGTCCCCGCCGATGGTGAGGGTCGAGGTGGCGAGTGCGGTCATAGCTGTCCCTTCGGCCGTACACGGGCCAGGTTCCGACCGAGAGATAGTCTCTCGGTTAACTGGTAGTAGGCCTACCACATTTGCGGGAGGATGGGGTCGTGACCTTGGTAGCGATGTTGGAGGATCGGCGGCCTCGGCGGCTCGATGCGCGGCGGAACTTCGACGCCATTCTCGCCGCGGCCACGGAAGCGTTCGGCGAAGCAGGTGCGGACGTCGGGATGGAGGAGATCGCGCGTCGAGCAGGCGTGGGGGTTGCGACGCTGTACCGGAACTTCCCGACCCGGGTGGCGCTGATGGAGGCGATCTACCTGGCTTCCGTGGTCGAGCTCGTGAGCTTCGGCTCGGGCAGTGCCGACGTCGATTCGTGGACGGCGTTGCGTGGGTGGTTGGAGAAGTTCGTCGACTTCATGCGAAGCAAGCACCCGGTGGTCTCGGTGCTGACCGAGCAATCCGAGGTATACGAGCCCACCCGGGACGCGATCTACGGCATCGCCGAACCACTGTTCGAGCGCGCTCGGGAGGATGGGCAGATCCGCGCTGGCATCGATGCCGATGACGTGATGCGGGTCATTTTCGCGGTCACTGGGGGGATCTACCGTGACACCGCGCAGCGGAGGCGCGCGTTCGAGATCGTCCTCCACGGCATCCGAGCGCAGCGCTGACGCGCAGATCCCGTACTGAATCGCTTCGACCGCGTCAGGGGTTGGGTGCCGACGGCGTCAGGAGCTTGCTGGCCAGAAGGTCCGAGCGAGCTCGATGAAGTCGGAAGTGTCGCAGCTGGCGAACGACGCTGACGCCGCGTCCCAGGTGAAGGCAGCTGTTCGGCTGAGCGAGATGTCGGTCGTGCCGGTAGCCGGATGCATGCTGCCATCGACGGTGAGGATGGCGGAGCGGCCGTCAAGAATGACGGCGGTGCCGACCGCAACGGTCACGACTCCAGGGACCATCTCAAGCGGCGTCGCGATTTCGCCAGCGACTGAGAGAGTTCCCTCGTTCCGGTCGACGAACGCTCCGAGGGTTCCCCCGAGGATGAGCCGGGCTCTACGTTCCAGCGTGAGGGTGCCGCGGAAGTTGCCGCGCACGAGGAGAGAACATCCTTGGAGGACGGTGGCGCCCTCGCGGAGGGTGCCACTGATGGCGAGATCCTCTCGAACAGTGAGCGGTGCCGGAACGTCACCGTGGATCGTCTTCACGCGCCGGTCGTCTCCTCATTGCGGGGCGCCCGGACCCGCCACGGGTACATGCCGTTCGGCATGGCGCGCGTTGCGGGCCGGAGCGGCAAGCCTGCTACTTGTGTTCTGAGCCGTCCGGATTGACGGCGTACCAGATCTCGCCGACGCCTTGGCCGGTGACGGCGCCGGGCTTCGTGTCCTCGGCGTAGGTGTAGATCGGTCGTGCATCGATCGTGATCTGCGGCTTGCCGTCGACTCCAGTGATGGTCCCGACCTTGCCGGTCACGCCAACGACGTTCGGCTTTGTTGATCCTGTTTCGACAGCCGGCCAAGCCGCAGCGCATCCGCCGGTGCAGGCACTCGTGCCAGTGCCGGGGGTGTCCTTGTCGTGGTAGTAGGCGGTCAGGCCCTTTCCGTCGATGATGATCGTGCCGAGGCTCGTCGACGCGGTCGTGGTGCTCTCACCGCCGGCACCCTTCGGGCTGCTGGTGTTCTCGAAGCCGTTCGGCAATCCATACGACGACGTGGATCCGTATGCTGAGCTCGCTGACGTCGAGGTGTGCGATGCGCTCGGTGACGATGGCGCCGGCGTCTTGGTCGTACAAGCGGCCAGCGCAACGGCCGCGAACGCGACCCCGACGACGGGCAAGAGACGGTTGATGTGCATGAGTTCCTCCATGTGGGTCGGAGATGAACACTTCATTCGGAACACGGCGTCGAGGAGCGCATCGTTCGATGCCCCCGTGGATTGAACGATGTCGGCTGTCGATCGTCATGCCCCCTGGCGAACGAATCCCCTCGGGACCAGGCGGGGTGAAGCAACCAGGTCGCGTAAGACAACGCGGGTGATGCAGTCGAGGTATCACGGGCGACGAAACAGGTGTTGGACGCGACCGACCGGAGAGCGTCACGGTTGGTGGGCTCCCGAAAGGACCCGTGTGTTCACTCCCCACACTCCGTACCCACCGCTCGACCCGACTGCCGTGCTGTGGTCGACCCGACTCTCGGCCGAGTCGGATCTCCTGATCATGATGCACGGGTGGAGCTACGACGAACGGCACCTGTTCGCGCTTCGTGACGAGCTCCCCGAGGACCTGGTCATCGCGTCCGTGCGGGCTCCGATTCCCGAGGCGGGTGGATTCGCGTGGTTCCCCAGCGCGGGGAACCCGATCGGTGACCCGCAGCCCGGGGTGGCCAACGCAGCGGCGGACGTCGTCCTAGATTGGTACGACTCGTTGCCTGCGGTCCGGTCGGTGGGGTTGCTGGGTTTCTCGCAGGGCGGTGCGATGGTGCTGCAGATGATGCGCCGGCGCCCGGGCGTTTTCGCGTATGGGGTGCAGCTGGGCGGGTTCGTCGTCAACGACACCCAGCGAGGCGACGATGCCCTCCGAGCGGAGCGCCCACCGGTGTTCTGGGGACGAGGCGCCCACGACAGGGTGATCCCCGCTGCCGCGGTCCGCCGCACCGCCACGTTCAGCACGGAGCATCTCTCCATCACGGAACGGGTGTATCCGGATCTCGCGCACGACGTCGCTGGTCGGGAAGTGACCGACCTCGCAGCGTTCGTCACCGATCGGACCGCTCGTCGCTGACCGCAACCGGCGGCCTCGCGCCGCGGGGGTTCGCGACGCGAGGCCGCCGGGCGCCTGATCGTTCAGACGAGGAGCGCGCCGCCGTCGACGGGGATCGAGGTTCCCGTGATGAAGGGCTGCGTCATCGCGTAGAGGAACGCCTGCGCGACGTCGCTCACCTCGCCAACGCGGCCAACGGGGAGCGTCTGGGCCTGCTGGTCGAACATGGCCTGCTGCTCTTCGGTAGTCATACCCGCCCAGAGCGGGCTGCGGATGATGCCGGGCTCGACAACGTTGACCCGGGTCGGCGCCAACTCGACCGCCAGAGCGCCGGCGAGACTCGTCGTCGCTCCGCACAAGCTCGACGCGACCGCCCACCCGGCACCCGGTCGGGTGCGCGCTGACCCGGAGGTCAGGGTGATCGAGCCCCCCGGCCGGACGTGCGGCGCGGCCTTGCTGACCGCGTTGAGCGCGCCGAAATAGCGCACCTGGAAGAACCCGCGCGCCTGGTCCAGGTCAAGACCATCGACGGGCATCAGGGTGAGGGGTTCGCCGGCGGTGTAGACGAGGTGGTCGAACTCGCCGATCGCTTCGAAGAACGACGCGACGTGGTCGGCGTCAAGCACGTCGAGTGCCCGGCCCCTGGTGGATGCGGTGAGCTCGCCAAGGGCGGCGTCGACGCTGGACTGGCGGCGCGAGGCGATGACAACCTCAGCGCCGGCATCCACGGCAGCGTGAGCCGTGGCGAGGCCGATTCCCGAGGTGCCGCCGATGATCACGACGCGCTGATTGGTGAGAGACAAGGTGTTCCTTTCGATCGGACGGGATCGAGTGTGTGCGCTCGAGCGCCGGCCCGTCCAAGACCTCTTTCACACTTGATGAGACCCAACGGGTATGAGTCATGATGGGCGTGTGAACGCCGATCTCGACCTCCGCAAACTGCGGTACTTCGCTGCAGTCGCGGAGACGTTGAGCTTTGGTCGCGCTGCGGAACAACTTCGCATCGCGCAGCCGGTGCTGTCACGGCAGATTCGCGCCCTTGAGCAGGAACTTGGCATGCAGCTCTTCGTCCGTGATACCCGCGGGACTGAGCTCACCGACAACGGACGGGTCCTTCTCGCCGAAGCGCAGCCGCTGCTCGCTTCTGCCGCTGCGGTGCGTCGACGTGTCGCGATAGCGGCGCGCGGCGAAGACGTCTTCACGGTGGGCTTCATGCCTGGACTGACGGTGACTGACGCAGTGCGGGTGTTCCGACGGGGGGTGCCGTCCGTCGAGGTCCGGGTGATGCGTACCGGGTGGGAGGAACAGGTCGCGGTGCTGCATGACGGCCGCGCGGACGTCAGCTACCTTCGTGAACCGTTCAACAGTGTGGGGATTCGGACCGTATTTCTTCAGGAAGAACCGAGGGTGGTGATGCTCCCAACAGGTCATCCCCTGATCAGCGCCAACCAGGTGACGATGAAGGACCTCGGCTCCGAGGTGCTCTTACAAGACCCAGCAGCCGTGCCCGAATGGTCCACCGCTCAGCCCGCTCGAGCTGCACTGCAGGGTGCTGCCGCGCGCAAGTCGCGGACCGTTGAAGAGAAGCTGGAACTCGTCGCCGGAGGTGCAGGCATCGCGATCCTGCCGCTGTCCACGGCACAGTTCTACCGCCGCCCGGACGTGACCTTTTGCACCATCACCGACCTGGCACCGACCGCGGTGCACATCGCCTGGGAAGCCAGCCGCACCTCGGAGCGCGTCACGGCGTTCATTGACGCCGCACAGGCCGTCGCCGCTCCACGTTGACGTCAGGTACCGCGGAGTCCGCACGGTTGAGGGTCGTCTGGTGAGACGCCACGTATGGGCTGTTGAGGGCCTCACTCGGTGGCCGCTGAGTGCGTGTGCACGGGGTTGGTCGTTGGTTGGTGGGTATGAAGTACATCCACTACAACGGGCAGCCGACGATGGTCGCGGATGAGGTCGCGGATGCAGTGATCGAGTACGCCGCTGTCCTCGGTTCGAACGACAAGACCGACACGGTCGATGTCCCTACGTTCGATGAGGCTGGGCAGCCCTCGATTGAGACGGTGCTGATCGGGCCGGCGAGTCAGATCACGTTGAGTCCGGCGCCGGAGGACGAACTCGAGTTCCAGAGCGATCATGAGGACTTCGTCCGGCACCTGCGGGATCTTGGTGCGGCGGCGGGGCCGGCGCGGCCGGTGCACGAGGACCGGAACCTCGACGCGAGCAGCTCGGCACGGTAGGGCCCGGCGTTGGTCGGCGTTCAGGTCTACTGGAGTGGGCACGGACGCTGCGGGCGGTGCGTTGGTCGTCGTCGCTGATCCTGCGGCAGGCGGCACAAGCAGGTGTGGGCCGCTCCGATGAATCGGAACGGCCCACAGTCACTCAGGTGCCAGTTGAGGGTTCGCGAGCGTCTGCTCGCGGGCACGCCATCGGCCAGCGCCGGGGCGTTTGGTGCGCTGGGCTCAGTTCGAGCGACCGTTGACGTTGTGGCGGTCGTCGT
This sequence comes from Curtobacterium sp. L1-20, assembly GCF_048755855.1. Taxonomy (GTDB): domain Bacteria; phylum Actinomycetota; class Actinomycetes; order Actinomycetales; family Microbacteriaceae; genus Curtobacterium. The sequence goes on from NZ_CP151472.1 coordinate 219,528, forward strand.
CGTTCCAGTCGGGCTTGCGCACGCCGGCCTTCGCGATCCCGCGGCTGACGACGTAGGCGGCCGTCACGATCGCGACGTACAACCAGGCCTGATCGGCGCCGAAGCCGGTGTGGCCCTCGTCGGCGTTGACGACGACAGCCGAGGATACAGAGTCAACGATCCGAGCGTGGCGTTTCAGTCGGTTTGTGGTTGCGTCGGCAGGGTGAGTTCTTGGCGGATGGCGTCTGCGAGGCGGGTTGCGAATCGCTGGACGCTGGCGAGTTCCTCGTCGCTGAGCGCATCAATTGTCGCGATGAGCGGGGCATGAATATGTCCGTAGGCGTGCGCTAAGTCGCGCTCCGCGGAGGGCACGGCGGTGATGATGATGCCGCGTCGGTCCTTCGGATTCGGTTCCCGTTCCGCTCGTCCGTCGCGGACGAGTCGATCGATCAGTTTCGTGACCCCGGCCGTGGAGAGCCGCAGGGTGCGTGCAAGCTGCGTCGCGTTCACGGTCTGACCCTCCTGACGCGCGAGCACCAGGTGGCGCAGCGCAAGCGCATCAACGGGCAGCATGCCCAGCGCCCGAAGTGCACCCTCATCGGCGTCGTGGACGGTATCGCTGAGCACCTGCAGGCTCGCGATTGCCGCCGCACCTTCGGGTGTTCGCGGCTCCTGGTTCACGGGGGAGGGCGCGTCGCGGTCGGGGGTCTCGTTGCTCATGGGTGTTCCCTCTCGACGCTCTATGGACAAAAGTCATCCTCCCCGACCCAGCTGAGAACTGAAACTGAGCGAGAAGTCAGCTCAGTAAGACAATTGTTGCGGTCACGACGCCACCGATCTGCGGTGGCGGAGATCAGAAGGAGTCACCATGTCGAGCACAGCAGGACGTCCCGCTCGGAACGACTCGGTCGTCCGGGCAACGTGGAACGAAACCAAGTCCGCACTCAAGACCACCGAGTTCTACGTCTGGCTGGTTGTGTCGATCGCGATCCTCATCGCATCGGCAGTCGTCGACAACGCGGACGAAGGCCACACCGGCTTCGGCGCGGACCAGGCGTGGCTGTATGTCGCGATCGTGACGGCCGCTTACATCGTTAGCCGCGGGATCGCGAAGGCTGGCGTGCGCAAGCCCGACTGGAACGACGACGACCGCCGCGACGTCAACGGTCGCTGAGGTTCACTTTCGTGCGTGACGTCTCCGCCGATCCCTGGATGGGCGGAGCACCGACGAGCTAACCGCTTGTGAACCCCCGCACTGGTAGCCGGGAAGACGTGGGCCGTTCCGATTCCATCCGGAACGGCCCATACTTCTGCCCACCTCCACGAGCGCCTCGTTGCCGCTACGAGGGTCGAGGCATCTCGCGGCAAGGAGCAGTCGCTGGTGCAGTGACCGTGAGGGCGTGCCGCGAAGTAGCCGAGTTGCGCTTCGCGGCTGGTTGTTGCCGCTTGGTTTCAGCCGCGTTACCGTGCTGGAGCCGGATCATGTTGCGGTCTTGTCGTCAGGATGGTCTTCGCGGTAGGCGAAGCACTGGCACAGCAGGGCGGTCCGGTAGCGATGAGGCGTCACTGCCTCATGGAAGGCAGGTCCGTCATGACCGCCACACGTCGGTTCCTGTCGGAACTCTCTCTGCGCGACAGCACAGTGCGCGCAACCACAGCCATCACGTTCGGCGACGCTCGAGCCCACCACGACGAGTGGGGGAGCCTCGCATGACGCTGACCAGAAGCGAACCTCCGGCGCAGATCCAGACCGGCACGGCAGCAGTTGCCCCGATCGTTGCGGTGTCCGGATCGCACACCGACAGTGCGATCCAGGACCTCGCGGGCATGTATGCCGGGCGTGCCTGGTACTCATCGCATCTCGACGACGAGTATTGGTACAAGTACGTCGCCGTCGGCGACGACCAGCTCAGCATCCGACGTTCCCAGATGCACGGTTACCTCCGCGGCGATGTCGCCGTTGAAGGCGAGGTCGTCGTGCAGTGGATTGATGCCGGCGAAGCGCGCGTTGATGTCGGCCGGAACGAAGTGCGCATGCAACCCGGCGTTCCGACGCTGTTCCCGATCGAGCAACGCTTCGACATGGAGTACCAGGATTGGGACCAGCGCCTGGTGCACCTGGACCGGGCTCTCGTGCTGGACGTCGCCGCGGAACACTACCTCGCCGACGGGACCCTCTCGTTCGATCGAAGCCGTACGCCGAGTCCGACCGCGGTGACGCAGTGGCGTGGATCCGTGGGGGCCGCGATGCAGGCTCTTCGCTCTGACGGGGTGAACTCGCTCGCGTGGCAGGAAGCGCAACGGGACGTTGCTCGGTCCTTGTTCGCGTTGTACCGGTACCAGGGTGAACCCGTCCCGACCGGGTACGGCGCACCCCGGAATTTCCGGCTGCGTGCCGCGGTCGATCACATTCATGCGCATGCTGCGGAAGCGCTCACCGTTTCAGAGATCGCCGGCGCTGCCGGCTTCAGCGTCCGCGGGCTGCAGGAGGCGTTCCAACGCACACTGGGCCGCAGCCCGATGATGTATCTGCGAGAAGTCCGCCTCCGGCGGGCTCGTGAAGATCTCCTGCGGGCGGACTACAGCACCACGTCGGTTGCGACGTTGGCGTCCCGGTGGGGGTTCACGCACTTTGGGCGCTTCTCCAGCGAGTACCTGCGCCGTTTCGGCGAGTACCCGCGCCAAACACTCCGGCGCTGAACGACCGCAGACACGCGCCGATCTGGTCGGAGCGCCAGAGCTGGTTCGTCCGATGCTGAGGCGGATTCTTGGGCGAGGCGGCTGGCTTGCAGCCGTTCGTGGCTGACGGAGCCGCGGCGGCGGTCTCCTGCATCGTCGGCGCATCATCAAGCGGGTTTCGACGGTCACACCTGCGAGTTCTGAACAGCGGCCCACGAGTTCCATGCGGCGAACTGCGCCTGCGCGCTGCCGAGACTGCTATGAGATCCGTGCAACACGCCATCACCCGATTCGAGTTCGTACTGTCGGTGCAAGCTGATCGTGGCGACCGATGACTCGTCAATGAGGCCAGTCCACTCGGAAGGAGAGTCCTGGCGCCAGGAGAGGTCGGATGGGTGCTGCATGGTGCCGGCTTCCGTTAGAGGCCGGCGAGCCAAGACGGCGAGCGGCGCTCCGAACGGTAGGCGCTGTCCCTGTGAAAGCAACGGACCCGAGCAGTTCGTTCGAGGTGGTCGCACGGTTCTTCGACGCGCTTCCGGAGGCTGCGCGCGGTTCCGAGATCGCCCGAACGGACGAGAACACAGGTAGCCGAAAGCCTGCGGCGGCGTGTTTGCGGGGTCCCGGCAGCGCCGAGTGAACCGTCGCCGTGGTGCTGGCGTCAGGCCGTGGGAACGTCGACGGTGCGGACGACGCCATGTGGGCCGGTGTTGGAGGGCGCGACCGTCGGGATCAGCTGGTGGATTCTGACGGGGTGTGATCGTTGACTGCTTCGGGGGAGTCTTCGCGGAGGAAGTCCCCTCGGTCGGGTCCTTGCTCGGTTGCGCCGGCGATCTTCCATCGTTTCCGGGCTCGGGCGACGGTCTCGATGCGTGCCGGGTCGACATCGGGTGAGCCTTCGTACGTACCCACAACGTTCCCTTCGATCATCAAAGTTTGTGGTGACGGCCGTCACCATGCGTAGCGACGTAGCGGCGGGGTCATAGGAGCTTTTCGGCCTGCGGCAGCTGCGTCGACCGGTCAGGTGGCCGTCGGCATCCGCGACTTGAGGTGCCGGTGGGAGGGTGACGACGTTAGTTGCGGGCGTGAACGCTGTCGGCGCGGTCGGCTGGTGGTGGTCCCGTGGCGTCGTCGAGGGTGTACTCGTCGATGTCGGGGGCGGTGTCCGCGTTGAGCGCGTCGGTGACTGCCGTCAGGATCTGGGTCAGGACGTCGTTCGTGTCTGCGGGGAGGTGATCGATGATCTCGACCACGACGCGGTGGTAGTGGGCGTAGGCGTCATCGATCTTCTTCGCTGCTTGCACGGTCGGTTCCAGCACCTGTGCGCGGCGATCCGTGGGGTGGGGCGCGCGAACGAAGTCGCCCTTCTGCACGAGTCCGTCGACGATCTTGGTCACCGACGCGTTCGACACGTTCAACATCACCGCGAGGTCTTTCGGACCCATGACACGGCCGTCGCGGTGCGCTTGGAGCATGTACCGGACCGCGTGGAACTCGTTCTTGGAAAGTCCGCTCTCGATCCGAGCGTGCTCGAGCTGGCGCTCTTCCGCGTGCTGCAGCTGCAGCAACGCTTCCACCGCGTTCTTCGCGGGGCGGGAACGCGGCTCGCGTGCGTACAGGTGCATGTGCTCACGACGCACAACGGTCAACGGCACCAGGGAACCTCCAACGCGATCCAGCTGCGACGAGCACGAGCCTAAAGCGTTGGCTCCGCGAAGAAGTCAGCGTAGGACGGTCCCGTGCCCGCACTCAGCAGCGACGGGTCTTCCGCCCGGCGCGATGCGTACGACTCGATCACGGTCGGGTCAGTGAGCCCGAACCCCCGGTGAGATCCGGTCCGACGCAGTGTCTGCGGCATTGCCTGGTACGTGCTGTGCATGATCCTCGCCACCTTCTCCACTGACCGTGCCGGAACGTCCCGCCCGACGCCCATATCCTTCACGATGTGAACGGTGTGCGCAACTAACAGTTCGAGTTCTGTATCTTTCACGCTGTGAACGATACGTCTGCATGGAGCAGGTGGTCCACGTGTTCGGATATCACCGTTTGTGCAGACCTCCGTCTCCATAGCCGATCGTTCAGTGGTAGGTGGCAGTTGTTGCCCAGGCTGGGACAAAAACGTGATGGGATGACTGCTGTCCGCCCCTTCGAGGCGGAGGACGGGGTTCCTGATTCGCGCCCGTCCGGGAGTGGTTCTCCCCAAGGCGGGGCCGCGCATTCGGGTTGCGCGGCCCCGCCCTTTCCCCGGCAACCCTGCGCTCCTCACGATGCGCGATCGGCTGCCGCACGGGTTGAGTTGTGCCATGGCCGGGCGCCTCCGTCCTCCAGCGTCGCGGGGTCGTCGCCAGCCGGCGGACCCACGAGCTATGCGATCAGTGAGGGCAGCGGGGCTCTGGGTGCATCGGTTACCGAGGCGATGCAGCCAGGAGCGGTTCGCGTAGCCCCGCAGCGGTTCTGGACAGCACCGGATGTCAGAGTGGGAGCTCTGAAGTTTCCTGACCGGGAGAGAGTGATTTCGCCGTCGGTAAGCGCGTCCTTTCGGACGAGTGAACGGCCGCTACGCAAGCGCGAGTCCGACGGACGCTGCGATCGCGAGGCCGATTCCGGTCCACTGCACGGCGCTGAGGCGTTCCCGCAGCACTATCCCGGCGAGCACGACCGTGCCGATCGGGTATAGCGCGTTGAGGACGCTGACGACCGGCAGTGTCGTTGGGTCGTCGCTCGAGTGCAGTCCCGCCTGGATGAACACGTTCGCCATGGCGTCGAGGAGGCCGCAGGCCACGACCGTCCCCAGCAGGCGGAGCGGCCAGCGTGCGCCTCGTACGGAGCGTTTTGGAGGTGCGGCAGACTCCACGACGTCGGCCGACGTCCCGGGGTCTGCCGCGCCTCCCGTCCGTCCGCGGCGCCCCGTGGCCGCCACCGCGATAGCCAGCAGCACCGCCTGCAGCACCCGCGCGACGACGAGTGGTGCGATCCCGGAGTCCGACGGTGCCTGGTCGTACGCGAGGACGATTCCACCGAACCCGCACCCGGCCACTGCCGCGGTGACGAGGCCGCCTGCCGTGACACGTGCGCCGGAGGTGTCCCGCACGGCCGCGACCAGGACGACTGCGAGGACGGCAACCACGAGCGCCGCGATCGCGAGGCCCGACAGAGCCGTGCCGCGGAGCACCGCGACGAGGACCGGCACGACGGCCGCGAACACAGCCGTGAGGGGCGAGAGCACGCTCATTGGTCCGATCGCCAGCGCCCGGTAGAGCAGGAGCACCGCGATCCCGCCCGACGCCCCCGCGACGGCACCCCAGAGGACGGCGGCCCCGGTGAAGCTCCCGCCGACGACCACCAGCCCAACCAGGAGCGGGACGATCCCGATTACCGATGCGAGGGCGGTGACGGTCGCGGCCCGAATGCGCCGGGACGCCAGGCCCCCCAGGAAGTCGGCGAATCCGTAAACGAGGGCGCCGGACAGGCCGAAGACAACGGTGAGCACGGTCCCATCCTGCTCGCGATCCTGCTCGTGGTGTCATCCAAAATGCTCGTTCGTACCGGCGGCGGGCAGCGCTCGTGCGCAGTGCGGAAGATCGTTCTCGTGGGGATACTGGCGGTCGGTACCCGTGTCGTCTGGGAGGAGTGGACATGCGCGCAGCAAGCATCGGCAGGGTCACGGACGAGGCACTCGAGGACCTGGCGCGGCGGGTCAGGACGGTCCGGACCGTCCCGGCTCCGCCGATCGGTGACGACGGCGGTGTGGCACCGGACGTGCTGTCCGACGTGCTCCGGCACTGGCGGGACGAGCACGACTGGCGGGCACACGAACGACGGATCGACGGCTTGGGCTGGCAGGAGACGGAGCACACCGCCGTCCCGATCCGCGCTGTGGTCCGACCGGCGGACCGTGCAGGTGCTCCGGTCGTGCTGCTTCTGCACGGGTGGCCCGACTCGGTCCTCCGCTTCGAACGACTCTTCCCCCTGCTGGCGGACGTGACGGTCGTGGCTCCGGCACTGCCGGGCTTTCCCTTCGCAGCTCCCGTGGACGGAGGCGGCATGTCCTCCCTCGACATGGCCGACGCGGTCGCGGCCGCGATGGCAGAGTTCGGGTACGACGAGTACGTCGTCTCGGCCGGCGACGTGGGGTGCGACGTCGCCGAAGCGCTCGCTGCCCGACACGGCACGGCGGTCCGCGCCCTGCACCTGACGGACCTGTCGCAGTACCACTTCCTGTTCGACCTGCCGGAGGACCTCGACGAGGCCGAACGTGCGTACGTGGCACGTGGGCAGGCGTGGCAACGGGAGTCGGGCGGCTACATGCACGAGCAGTCCACCCGCCCGCGGACCCTCACCGCGGGACTCGGCGACTCACCCGCGGGCCTCGCAGCGTGGATCCTCGAGAAGCTGACCGACTGGACCGACGGCGACGGCCTGCGTGCGGCGTTCACCCTGGACGAGGCGGTGACGTGGATCGCCGCGTACTGGTTCAGCGGCGCGATCGGGACCTCCTTCGCGCCCTACGCCCTCGCTGCCCGGAAGGACTGGCCGAGGATCACCATCCCGACGGTCGTCACCGTGTTCCCGGTCGACCTCGTGAACGCACCACGCCGGTTCGTGGAGCGCTTCTTCACCGTGGCCGACTGGATCGAGTTCCCGCACGGCGGCCACTTCGCCGCGTGGGAACAGCCGGAGCAGTACGTGCAGGGGATCCGGAGCGCGCTCGCCCTGCGCAACGACCGGTAGCGGATCCCCTGCCGAACAGCGGTCATGTCCGGTCCGGCGGGGCTTATGGGCAGTAGCGCGAGTTGTCCTAGTGCGAGCCTCGGGGACGGCACATCCCGCCCACGACTCCCACCATCATGCCGACCATCGAGATAGCGAGGCCGATGTGCCAAGACCCGGTGAGCTGGAGGACAAGCCCGACGACGAAGGCGAGCGCACCCAGGAGGAGTGCCGCGAGCCAACCCGGAACCTTCATGAGGCGAGCTTGCCACTGTCACCTCCTCGCGTCCGGTAGCCGATCGCCCTATCGGTCGTCCACGGCTGCGGCCGTAACGCAGCGTTCCAGGAGGGCGATCGCGCGCCGGGCATCATGCACGGTGAACTCGACGTCCTTGCCGGCTCGCGATGCCACGGCACGGGAAAGCAGGTCCTCGAACTCCGGCCATCTCCGCGCAGCGAAGCGCCCAGCATCGGTCTTGGACAGAATCAGCCCGCGCTCGACCGTTGCAACCAGCCGAGCCGGCCCCAACACGACCCAGCGCATCGCCACGGGGTTCACATTCGCCGTCTCCAAGCGACCCGCGAGCTGTTCCCATGTCTCGGATCCGAGCCGCGCCCAATACGTGGAGAGGTTCGTTCGAGAGAACGCCCTCGCACCGTCCAGTGCTCCTGGGAAACGTCGTGCCGATGGCCGCCAAGCTGATACTCCACCGTCGGAGACCGTCGCCTCGGCGCCGTTCTCGATCTCGCACCAGGTCACCCAAGTCAACTCCCCGCCCTCCCCCGCGGGGATCAACTCACCGCCGATGACCTGGGGCGCGACCTCGATCGCGTCCGGGCCCGCGGCAAGCTGAGACTCGGTGAGGTAGACACCGTCAATTTGCGTTCCCGCCTCGGGCACTGCGTGAAGCTCAGCGATGACGGGTAAGTCGTCCGCTGCAACCGGACGAGTCGTGATCAGCACGAGGTCGATATCGCTGATCCCCGGACGCCAGTCATCGAGCATGGCCGAACCGGTCAGCACGAGCGACCCAAGGAGTCCTGGGAGTCGCCGTCGATGCTCTCGGGCGAACGCGTCAACGAGCGGTTCAGGGGTGCGCTCCGCGGAGGTCTCCACGCACGCAATCGTGGCATGGGTCCGTCTCAGTAGCCGATCGGCTACTGAGAGGGCTGTTCCATGATCCCGCGACGACGCCACAGGTCCGGGTTGCGCTCTCGGCTCGTGATTAAGGACTCAGATGCGAAGCGCAGACGCCCGCCGACCTCTGGTCGAGGTGATGAGGCTCCCGTCTGAACGAACTGGCTCAGACTGACCGCTGACCGCTGGCGCGGAGCACGTTTGCACGACTCGTCACGTCAGTCTTGTTTCCCGCTCTGCCGCTTACGACGGCTGCGCACTGCGAGTGCCCAGATCACACATGCGAGTCCAAGCACGATGAACAAGAGCGCAAGCCCACTCGCCGGCATGCCCGTTCGACCTACGGGTTCCCATGGGCTGCGCTCGGTCACCAGGACGATGACGCCAAGTACGAGGAACACCGGGCCCACGATGAAGGCGAGCCGTTCGCGGGATCTCTCGGTCATAGGTTCCGGGGCTTCCACTCGAGCTCTCCACATCATCACGGGACCGCTTGTCCGCGGCGGGTACCCCATCCTGCTCCGAGGCACATCGAAGAGGACGTTCTGTGGCCGATCGTTGAATGAGACGGGCGAGCGCGGTTGAGTAGGGCTATGGCAACGACGTCGGTGTTCGAGCAGATCTCGCGTGAGGAGTGGATCGCGGAGAACGCTCTGGTTTTCGCGATCCGTGACGCGCACCCGGTGTCGCCGGGGCATGCCCTCGTCATCCCAAAGCGGGTGGTCGCGAGCTGGTTCGACGCCACTGCGGACGAAGTTGCAGCGATGACCGAACTGGTAGCCGTCGTGAAGCACCAGCTCGATGAGAGTCACAGTCCCGCCGGCTACAACGTCGGCTTCAACGATGGTGAGGCGGCGGGACAGACGGTCTTCCACGCCCACGTGCACGTCATCCCTCGCTTTGACGGAGACATGGCTTCGCCGGCAGGAGGAGTCCGTCACGCCATCGTGGGCCGTGGGTATTACTGAACCGATGCTCGCCCGGCGCTCGGGGGGTAAACGGCTCTGTACGAATACGACCGTTTGTGGCACGTCATGACCGCGAAGGTCGACATGAACGACTGAGGCGGCGTGTCGTGTAGCGCAACTCAGTGTCGAAAACTATGCGTCGTTACCTCGATGTCAGAACGAGTTCCGCTACGTTCCTACTCATGGGTGAGCTCCTCGGGTACGCGAGAGTGTCGACGACCGACCAGGACGCTTCGTTGCAGCTCGATGCGTTGAACGCTGCCGGCTGCTATCGCGTGTGGGTCGACACCATGTCCGGGTCGCTCGAGCATCGGCCGGAGCTGACCAAGCTGCTCGACCAACTCCGCCCCGGAGACACGCTCGTCGTCTGGCGCCTCGACCGGCTCGGACGATCGATCCGCCACCTCATCGATCAGCTGCAGGCACTGGGGGAGCGGGGTGTGGGCTTCCGGTCGCTGCAAGAGACGATCGACACGACCTCACCGGGTGGACGGCTTGTGTTTCATGTCTTCGCCGCGTTGGCGGAGTTTGAGCGCGACCTCATCCGGGAACGGACACACGCCGGTCTCGCCGCTGCGCGGGCTCGAGGTCGGACCGGTGGTCGGCCACCTCGGTTGTCTGCGGATCAGGTCCGGACTGCTCGTCGGCTGTATGAGCAGCAGGACATGACCGTCGCGCAGATCGGCGACGTTCTTGGTGTCAGCCGCACCACGGTGTATCGAGCGCTCCGGCGAGAGAGCGAACCGGTGGCCGGCCGACGAGGCAAGACAGCCAGTTGATGACCGGCTGTCGAGAGGAGGTGGCGAGCGCAGCCCGAGGACAGATCGGGTATTGGACGCTCGAGGGCCAGCTGACCCGAAAGGTCAGCTGGCCCTACGCGACACTGACTAGTGCGCTTACTTGACTTGCATATGCGCCTTGTCCTGCACTCCGCAGACCGGGAACTGGTAGATGAGGGTCTTCTTCTCACCCTTGAGGAACGTGTACCATGGACTGTACTTAGTCCACGGCGTGAAGGGCGCGATTGCCGGGCAGGAATCGACGAATCGGGCTTTACCGATACCGGAACAAGTCACGGCCATGGCGCCGTTCGACTTGGTGATACTACCGCATTTTGGTGCCGCCGATGCTGGCGCGGCCGCTAGAACAGCTCCACCTAGTACGGCCCCGACGATCGCCGTCGAAGCGGCAATTTTTCCCAAACGTGTACTGATACGCATGATTTCCCCTTTTCTCTGCGTTGCGTCTGGCAACAGTCCGACCGTAGAGCAAAGTTCCGCAAACTGCAATAACGTACAGCGTCGAATTCCTTAGAGATTTACGCGGGCCGAATGGTATAAGATACCGTTTTTCGGCGACGATGGCAGCCTTCCCTAGACTGAGTGACTTGACAGGAAGCGACAAGAACCCATGACAGACGACGTGCCGCTGCCACGGAATAATCCGTGGCGCAAACAAGCCATGACCGCTCTGAAGGTGGCGTTCGTCGCGGCTGTTCTGGTGGCGGGCTTCGTCTTTCTGCGCGGTAACTGGGGGAAACTCTCCGTGGTGCTAAGTTCCGCCAACCTTTGGTGGCTTGCGCCTGCCGTCGTTGCTGTATGTCTCGGTCTCAGCTCGTCAATGATGTCCTGGCTTGCATTATGGCCCGCATTTGGATCTCATCCCGGCGTCAAGCGCGGCGCTCATGTGTACTTCGTCAGCCAGCTCGGCAAGTATCTTCCAGGATCTGTTTGGACGATTGCCGCGCAGGCGCAGATGGCGAAAGAGTCGGGAACGAGCGCGAGCGCCTCGGTGAGCATTAGCCTCCTTGCGTTGCTCAACTCAGTTGCGACCGGACTTGCTGTCGGGGTCGCCCTGCTGCCGATCTCGAGCCCCCGCCTGCTGGCAGAATATTGGTGGCTCATCCCTCTCGGTGTCGCCCTGCTTGCCCTGCTGGCGCCGTCTGTTGTGAAAACTGGTCTTGGTTTTGCTGGCCGGCTGCTGCGCCGTGACGTCTCCAAGCCTCGGTACACGTGGGCAATCGTCTTCCGAACGGTTCTACCGCAACTGACCAACTGGTCGTTCAGTGGTTTGCAACTGTGGCTGATTCTTATCGCGTTGGGCCAGGATCCCGTGAAGACGCTTGTCCCGGCGATTGCGGGATTTGCTCTTGCATGCGCACTGGGCATTCTCCTAATCCCGTTCCCTGCTGGAGTAGGCGTCCGCGAAGTGGTGATCTCCATCATGCTCGCTGGAACGGTAGAGCCGGAAGTTGCTGTTCTTGCCGCGGTGACTTCCCGTGCTCTTTTCGCGATCGGCGATTTCGGCCTCGCTGGTGCGAGCCTGGCAATAGGGCCGCGCGGTCGTCAATCGAGCCAAGGAAAATCACGCAAGCCCAAAAGCGCGTCCTGAGCGTCGGCCAACTTCGCCGTCATCAAGCACCATCGGTTTTGCTCGCCGTCAATAGATCATGGTCATAACTTAGGTGAACATCAACGAGGCGTGCTCCCAGTGGGAGGCACGCCTCGTTGTGAGGAGCAGGCTACGATTTTTGATGTAGCCGGAGGTAGCCCTCAGCGTTCTATCTATTTGACTTCAGCCCACGCCTTGTCTGTACCGCCGCAAGATGTGAAGAACTGCGTGACATCACGCCCCTTCTCGCCCCGGAAAGTCACCCAAGCGCCATATTTCGTCCACGAGGGCAGGCCCAGATATGCAGTGCAGTGGTACACCAGTCGAACCTTCCCCACACCGGAGCATGTAGTAGAGGCGCCCCCACCGGACCAGTAGACGCTCGAACACTTCGGTGCTGCGGAGGCGGGGGCAGCAGTGAGAACTGCCCCTCCCAGCACTGCACCGATAACCGCTACCCCAGCGGCGAGTTTCCCGATACGCGCAGTCATTTGCATGATGTCCCCTTCTCTTGGCGTTGCGTCTCGCAACAGCAAGAAGCTAGGGCGATTTAGCCCAAATCGCATTGTGTATGCTCTCGCATTTTGAGTTGATAAGGGCAGCCGTCCCGAAACTGAGTGGATGATCAGGAAGGGACTACAGGGCCATGGCAAACGACGTCCTGCCGCATAAGAAAAACTCGTGGTGAAGACGAACCGTAGCTGCTCTGCAGGTGGCATTCGTCCCGGCGGTTTTCATAGCGGCTCTCATATCCCTTCGCGCTAAGACGTACACCGAGCTCGCGCGCGATCGCGCTGCTCGAGCTCTGCGTTGACGCCGCTGCCCGGTAGCCGATCGGGTTCTGAGGCTCTGACAAGAACTCGGAAGCAGGCCGGTGAGGCAAGGCAAGATCGAGTGGGGTGTCGGGCTCGATGCCTGTTTCTTGATGCAGGGGGATCGATGACGGTCGAGATGTTGTGGGCGCAGGACGACCCCGCTGAAGTGCTCCGAGACCGTTTCGGCTTCGCCGATGCGGAGGCGGTAGGCGATTGGGTCACCTCGACTGTCGAGCGTCATTGGGGTGTTCGTGTCGGGTCCCAGGAGCGGGTCGTGATCAGCGACAGCAACGCACTGGCGTGGTTGCGTGCCGGCGACGATCGGCTCCTGTTGAAGTGGTCGGTCGCACGTGACCGGTTCGAACGGCTCGCGTTCGCTGCCACGGTCACTGCTTCGCTGGGAACACTCGGATTACCCGTGTCGACACCGGTACCGACACTCGAGGGTGAGGTTCAGGTGACGAGCGATGGTGTCTCGGTGGGACTGCAACGTGTCATCGAGGGCAGCCACCTCGACGTTGGGGACCCCGATCAGGTTCGTGCAGCGGGAGCGATGCTCGCTCGGCTGCACGATGCGCTGCGCGAGCACCCCTTGCGCAACTCGCCACCTGAGTTCCTGTCCGTGCCGACACCACTCACCGAGCAGGTCGCCGGCTGGGTCACGTCCAACCCGTCGGCGCTGCCCCCGAAGGCCCGAGACGTCCTCGGGCAGATGCTCGAACGTGCGCTGGCGGACCTGCCTCCCCTACAGATCGTCCAGGGCGACTACCGCGCCGCGAATATTTGTGCGTCGGCAGTGCTGTCGTCGGCGTTCTCGACTTCGAGGAGCTCCGGCTCGATCACCGAGTCGTCGAGCTCGCTCGTTCGGCCGTCATGCTCGGCACGCTCTTCCGGGACTGGGGGCCCGTCTCAGCTTCCGTTCGGCAGCAGTTCCTGGACGGCTACCAAACGGTCCAAGCCCTCACCGTTGCGGAACTTGAGTGGTGGCCGGTCCTCGTGCTCTGGTACTCGCTCGCACTCGTGCCTCCCGGCGCCGACCCGACTGGGTGGGGTAGAGCCGCAATCGAGGTACTCGACGAGCAGACGGCGAGGTAGGGGAACGCAGTCTCGATAGCCGATGGGCTACCGGTGGGAAGCCAGGTGAGCGAGGATCGCGCCGTGGGGCCTCGGCTTCGGTCGCGCTGCGGTCCGCGTGTGCGTCTCTTCGAGCTCGAACCCAACTGACCCGAGGACGCCCGCAAGCGCCTCGGGCGGCCACCGGTACGCAGTGACGACCGAATGCTCGAAGGGCTCGACGACCGCACCGGTGAAGAAACCGAGGAGGAGCTTCCCGCCTTGCTGGAGCACACGAGCCATCTCAGAAAGCGGCTGCTGGATCGAATCAGGGTCGTGACGAATCAGGGAGTACCAGGCCAACACGCCTGCGTAGGAGCTGGCGGGGACAGCCAAAGCGTCCAAGCTGCCCACCTCGAACCTCGTTGACGGGTACGTTGCGCGAGCGTGTCCGATGAACTCGGCAACCTGGTCGACACCACTCACGTCAACGCCGCGATCAGTGAGATAGCCGCTCCAATGCCCCGGCCCGCATCCGGCATCGAGGAGAGGCCCCTCAACCTGTTCGGCCCATGTCGTGACGAGCTGCAGATCCGACGGATGGACGCTCGACATGGACCCAAGAAGATCGACGTACTCCGCCGCCCTCAACGAGTAAGCGCCCCCAACATCGATCGACACGGTCACACCCTAGAAGAAGAGCGTCCGGTAGCCGATCGGCGGCGGACGTTTCAATGAGGTGGCGTTCCATCGGCCGGGCCGGTCAGCCGCGCTCTCGGCCTGGAAGCGGTGCGCCGTCGAGGAACTTGTCATAGGCAACGCGCGCGTCTTCGTCGACGGTGGGCACTCCGTGCCCATATCGCGCGTCCGTCCGGTCGCGCTTGGGACCTGAGATCCAGTACGCCTCGCCCGAGTCCACGTCGTAGAAGTTGGCGTTGTGGTTCGCGTACGCGGTGCCGGTCACCCGCCTCAGCGTGCGACCGTGGAAGTAGACCGTTGACCACGACTTCGAGAATCGGACCTTCGCGATCCAGGACGGGCCAGCGTCGGTGTTGTATCCAGTCTTGAGCTGAACGAACATGATCCTGTCGTGCACGACCTGACCCTATTGCCGACGGCCAGATTGCCGCAGTTCCAATAGGGGATCGTCTATCGGGACGACCCAAGAAGGGTTACTCAGTGCGATTACGCCGCAACGAAGAGCCACCAGGTGCCCTGTTGCTGGCCCGCCAACCACCCCCGGACGGGATGGTGACTTCCCTGGTGCACCTCGGATACGTTCCGTCTTGTGCCCGTGAGCCCTGGTCCTGCTGGTCGTGGCGGTCGGCTGCCAAAGAGTGAACGCGATTGTCAGCCCGGTCCGGCATCCCCGAGCGCGGGGCGCACTTACATCGCGGCAAGCGCGCTCGTGAGCGCGGCCGCGTGCGCGGTGTTCATCGTTCACGAACTCCCCATCCAACTGCGACCGCAGGGCGGCGGCGTTATGTTCGCCCCGAGCGGTCGGCTCTTCCTCGCGGGGGTCATCGACGCGGGCGTTGCCCTCGTCATCACCGGAGGCGTCCTCGCCGAGGCATTGCTCGCTTTCCTCGCACGCAGCTTTGCTGGATCGCAGCACCCACGACGGCGAGCTGTTCTGGCTGCGCTCGGCGGGACCGCGGGTGGAGCCGTGATCGCCGCGCTCCTTGCCATCGGAACCGGTGGCGCCCTTCGAACACGGCAGACGTATGTCCTCCTCGAAGTGCTCTGCATCGCCGGTGGTGGTGTCCTCGGTTGGGCCTACGAAGCCGTCTTTCAGCTCCGGGAACGTCGCGCGAACGCGGGTACGCGCGACGACGACTAACTGGGTCGGGTTAGGCCGAGCCTCGAGAAGCCACTACGTGCGATGGGTGCGTCGTCCATCCCGTGGCAGTCAGTCCCCGCCCGCGACGATCACCCGGCGCGCTGCCCCCGATGCAGCTGGCTACCGGGCGCGATGTGTCGGTAGCCGATTGGCTATCGGGACGGCGAAGGGTTCACTTGAACTTCGCCTCCGCATGCTCTGATCGCATGAGTATAATGGCGGTATGAGTAACAGTGAGATGCGAGAGCCGACACTGTTGGTGCTGACGGCATTGGCAGGGGGCCGAGCCCACGGGTACGCCCTGATCGCGGAAGCGGAGTCCATCTCGGACGGCCGGGTTCGGTTGAAGGTCGGCACGTTGTACGCGGTCCTCGACCGTCTTCTCGATCAGGGGTTGGTGCAAGAAGCCGGGGAGGAAGTTGTCGATGGTCGCCTGCGGAAGTACTTCGAGCTGACGCCCGCGGGTGGAGACGCTCTCGAGAGCGAGGTGCGCCGACTCGAAGCGAACGCGAGCGCGGCGCGCCGGCGCCTGCAGGGCTTCCAGACCGGGCACGTCACCGGTTCAGCATTCATCGCACGTGGGGGCATCGCATGACCAGCGCGAACCTGGAAGAGCAGTACCGGGCAGCGGTGCGCTGGTACCCGCCGAGGTGGCGACGCCGATTCGGCGAGGCGATGGTCGGGGTCCTCCTCGACGTCGCGGACAGTGAAGGCCGAACAGCCCCGGCCACCGGCGAGCTCGTCGACCTTCGCGGACGAGGGCTGGCGGAGTGGATCAACGTCGTGTGCCCGAAGGACGTGCGGGCGCTCGTGGCGTCCATCTCGGTCGGAGTTGCCGCCGCGTTCACGCTGACGTACTTCTTCTTCGTCTCATGGCCACAAGGCTTCGACAGGGGCATGGTCCCCGACAACGTTCCACTGTTCGGGCCGTTCCTGAACGCCGCGCCACTGTTCATCGCGCCTGTGCTGCTCATGTTCGTCGCGGCCGTCGCCGGATCGCGGGTACTTACCCATGCGATCGGGGTCGTGGCGTTGCTCGGAGTGGTCAGCGCGGCCCTGCTCCGCTCGGCAACTGGGAACTGGAACGGACCTGGGTCGACCACCGTCGTGTTCGTCGCGTTGCTGGTCATCTTCGCCTCCATCGGCGATCCACGCCGCAGACTCACAAGCCTTGCCGCGTTCGGCTTCGTCGGGATCGCGTCGGCGCTCTTCGGCTTCCTGCGACTCCCCACCGCACGTCCGTGGGAGACGCAGTTCGTCGGAGACGCTGGCTGGTGGAGCATCGCGCTCGCTCCCTGGGTGCTGGCATCAGCTGGAGGGATCGTCCTCGTCAGCGTCCTCGTCCTACTCGCTCAGCGGCGGACGGTCCTGGCTGCGGCGATCGCCGTCGCGTGGCTCCCGTGGGCGGCCGCAGCGACTGTGACGCTGAAAGTGTTCGCCGGCGAGGAAGTCGACTCATTCGTGATGGCGATCGGCTCGGTCGTACTGTGCCTCTTCGCGTTGCAGCAAGTGCGCACGAGAACGATCCGGCGAGGCGCAGGGGACGCGCCCACACGAGCTTGAAGCCACCGACCTCAGTGGACCGTCCGATGACCGATCGGCCACCGGACGATGTGCAGCGCCCTGAGTCGATCGATGAGACCCGTGGCGTCGGTCGACATCGCCTCGAAGATCCGGTAGAGGGTTTCGGATCGATCGACAGGACCGACGGCCCAGCATCGCTTTCCGAGGCCGAAGGCAATTCCTGCTTCGATGTGCGCTGCGGCGCCGGCCGGCAGCACGAGCACGAAGTGTTCGGCCGCGCGGAGCGCTGCCAGGTCCTGTTCGAAAAGCTTCCGCACCGCAGGTGATTCGAGAGCGGCGTCATCCGCACCTCCTGGGGCCGCAAGAACGGCGGCCTCCTCGTCGTACTCCGCTCGCACAAAGGAGTACGACGCCGCTTTGGCCTGGTCGAGCGCCTCAACAACGTCGAGCACTGCCGCACGGTTACGCCAGCTGCCTGCGATGAAGAACTTGCTCATGGAAGGACGGTAGTGCGCTCGGTCTGGTCTCTGCGTCCGAGAGGGGATCGGCTATCGAGACGGCTGGTGACTTGCCGAGAAGGGACGTGACGTAGCCTCGTCGTATGGAGGACCAGCGGCCCCGCAGCATGGCCGAGTTGTTCACGGACGGCGAGCAATCGGTTCCGGCACCTCGCGATGCAGCCAGGGCCGTGAGTCTGTTCGGCTTGCTGGCGTTGTTGACCACGGTCATTGCATTGGTAGCCGCCGCCGTCGTGACGGTGGCGTTCTTCGTTAGTGTGCTCGGCGGAATCTCCCTGATCTTCGGGTTAGGCCCGCCGTCCCGCTGACTGATCGGCTATCGAGAATCGGCCTCCATGCGAACCCTGCACGGCCGTCAGCACACGGTTGCTGACCGGCCACTCTCCTCATGTCGCGCTCAGCGGGTACTTCGCCAGTAGGTGGCACGTGTGACATGAGTCTCCGGCGCCTTGACGCAGATCAGCCGAAGACGACGAGGCCGTTGAACACGCCGCCGACCAGTCCCGCGAAGAACGCCAAGAGCGCGGGAAACACTCCAAGCCCGCCGATGCCGGCCGCGATCCACGACGGTGCGAGCGCCCAGCCTCGGCCGCGGAACGCCAGCACGGCACCAAGACCGAGGAAGAGCGCGGTCACCGCACTCGGCAAGGCCAGCACCAGCATGACCGCGATCTGCAGGTCGACGATGGCAACGTCTCGAGGAGGGTCAGCAAGCGGGTCCGGGTTTTGCATCGCGGCCAACGAACTTTGGTACGCGTCATGTACCGGAGCTGCATGCGCGAACACTGCGATCGCGATGATCGTCCAGACCGCAATGACAACGAGCCCAACGACGCCCGGCACCCAAGCGGCTCGACGCACCTCGTACTTCCCCCGCCCCACACCGTTCAGCCTTGCGCACTCGCCTGGGGACTGGCACTCAATGGTTCAACCGTTTCGCTCGCCGATCGGCTATCGAGACGCCGGCATAGGCGTCGGGTAGCTTCGCCGCCGTGTACCGGAGGAGGCCTGCTCGCTGAAGGGCCGGTTCCGGCGAACGATCGCCAGCCGGACGGCGCTTGCGGTCACGTCGCCACTTGCGGTACTCGTCCCGGTTATGTGCATGGGGACTGTCTTACGGACCTATTCGGTGCTCGCCTGCGCCTCAGGATCTCGTTTGCTGTGTGAGCGTGAATGTCTCTATTCGGTCTCACCTCTTGGTGCCGTGCGCAGCTTTCCGGAAGGCTCGTCTTGCCCGCACCAACGGGTGGGGGATGACGAGAAGTGGGGACTCATTGTTCAAAAACATTCTTCGATCGACCGTGGCGGCCTCGGCAGTGGGACTTGTCGCCATTGGAGCGGTCTGCGCCGCATCGCCTGCGAACGCGGCCGAGTCGATCTCTTCGGCCGACCAGACCGCGATGCGCCAGACCTGGGACACGTACGGTGTGAGCGCGGCGACGCAGGACAAGCTGCTCGGTGAACTCGAGGCGGGACAGCTCTGGGACTCGGTGAGCGGGGCGCAGCCGGTGCAGAGCAGCACCAGCACCGCGAAGTCCGTTCAGACGACGGTGGACACCTTCGCGGACGGTTCGATCAAGGTGACGCAGCTGCAGAAGCCAGCCCCGGTGACCACGACGCCGGGGGGTGTGCACATCAACGCGTCGATCGGCGGATGTAAGACCCTGTCGTCGAGCCATTACGACGCGACCATCCAGTGCACGGTGTCGACCAACGTGGTGCTCGCGAGCGCGGCATACCTGGTGACCTACCACCAGGTGCAGGGCGGCAACTCCTCGATCACGAACCACTCGACGATCACCACGGAGTGCTTCGCTGGCAGCTGCACTGACAAGCGCGTCGTGGTGGGCCGCAAGACACAGTCGGGTTCCAACTCGGCGTACATCACCGGCTTCTGGACGTGGGACGGTGGGTCCAAGGGTTCGAAGGACTTCTGGCTCGAGTTCGATGTGAAGGGCTCGTCGACCAAGGCGTCCAACAACTAGGCTTCGGGCCAAACGGGGTGCGCCTGTACAGCCCTATCAGGCGCCCCCCATCTTTCTCAACAGCACAGCTCGCGGAAGGTCTTCGGATGAACAACGCTCTTGTCCCTCAGCAGTACGACATGCTGTGGACGGTGGTGCTGGTTGCTTTGTTGGCACTGATCGTCGCGGCCATCGTCTCGGTCCTCCGCAACCGAGCACGCATGAGCGTGCTCGCAACCACTCTCTGGATCGTCGGGATCCTGATCTTCCCGTTCCTCGGGTCACTGATGTGGTTCGCCGCCGGGCGACGGGACCTTCACCGGCGATCGACACCACTCAGTAACTGACACCTACGACCCAGTGGCCCCGGAGCAATCCGGGGCCACTGGCGTTTCCACAGTGCTCGACGGATCTCACGTTGGGGAGGGGCGGGGCCGCGCAACCCGAATGCGCGGCCCCGCCTTGGGAGCACCACTCCCTGGACGGGGTGAATCAGGAGTCCCGTCCTCCACCCTTGAAGGGGCGGACAGCAGCCATCCCATCATGTTTGTGTGCCGGGCTCGGCAAACAACTGCCACTTCTCACCGCGGGGCCATCGGCTACCGGCCCGGACCACGCCGCGTTCCGTAGCCGATCGGCTATCGAGACGCCGTTGCTGGGCGGCAGAGGTGCGGCGGTAGCCTGATCGCGTGGGGAGCATCTTGGGATTCGGTTTGGCGGTGCTTGTTCTCGGCTGTATCGGGGGCGTTCTGTTCGCGGGCTGGGTCTTGCGCGAGCTCGGGGCATCGTGGTGGCAGGCGCGACGGGCGGATGCTCGAGACTGATGGCGCGGCCGCGATTCTCGCTGAGGCTTCCGCGGCGGCTGCTCGCAGCGGGTCACGGCATGTGCGGTAGCCGATCGCCTTACGGGCTGTCTCCTGAGACGGCGTCTGCGGCCGGACAGCTCTATCCGCTTAGCCGTGTCGCCCGGTGAAGCCGCGGTCTGGACGCTGCAGGGTCCCGGCGCCGGCGGCGCGCTGCCGTCGTGTTGGTCAGTGGAGCAGTGTCAGTGCGTCGAGTAGGGCGCTGAAGGCGCCGAAGAAGCCGCCGAGTAGCGCGGGGATCGCTCCGAGGGCACCCACCCCGAACACCGTCCAACCGAGGACGCGGATCGAGGTCATGCCTTCGTTGTTCCGCGCGGAGTAGAGCCCCGTGATTAGCGCGATCACGACCACCGGTACAGCGAGTACGAGTACCGCGCCCACGAAGAACTCGGCCCGGGCGACTGGTGCTGGAGGGTCTTGGAGGATCGGCGGGTTGTTGAGCGTGTCGAGGTGCGCCTGGTAAGCGGTCTCGACAGGCACGTAGTTCGCCTGTGCGGCGCAGTAGAGCATCACCCAGACGGCGATGGCGGCGATGCCGACCGCTGCTGCTGTTGATGCCCGCCACGGGGCTCGACGCTGCTCGTCGTGACGCAGCTCGCGGCGTTGGCTCATGCCCGCAACCATGTCATCGGTACGGGGGCTGCGCATCGGCCGTGGGAACTATGACCCATCGGCGTCGACAAGATGAAGCGGTGCGTCTTGGCAGGGGATCGGCTATCGGGACGGCTGGTGACTTGCCGAGAAGGGACGTGACGTAGCCTCGTCGTATGGAGGACCAGCGGCCCCGCAGCATGGCCGAGTTATTCACGGACGGCGAGCAAACGGTCCCGGCACCTCGCGATGCAGCCAGGGCCGTGAGTCTGTTCGGCTTGCTGGCGTTGTTGACCACGGTCATCGCATTGGTAGCCGCCGCCGTCGTGACGGTCGTGTTCTTCGTCAGTGTGCTCGGCGGAATCTCCCTGATCTTCGGGCTGGGTCCGCCGCCCCGCTGACTGATCGGTTACCGGACGCGGTCGTAGGCTTTCGACATGACCGTCGTCACCACGATGACATCCCCTCGGGACTTTCCGCGCTCTGTGGAAGTCCGGACGCTCTACCAAGCAGCGGCAGGACAGCCCCCGCTCTCCGAACCACCCTCCTTCGCCGAGCTCTTTGCGTCGCTCTACCAGGGAGCGATAGAGCGTGAGCGGGTGGTCGCGACGACCGCTCGCGATGGCGGTCGACTCGTCGCGTTCTCCTACGGACACCCGTGGCAGTGGGAGGAGCAGCGATATCCTTGGGCGGATGAGCTTCGAGAGAATCTGGGGGATGAAGCGCCGAAGCTCGACGGCTCTGTCGCACTGAACCTCCTTGCCCGAGCACCAGGGGAGCAGTATCGCGGCTTAGGTCGCAGGGTGCTCGTCGAATGGCTTCGAGCGACCGAAGGCGCCCCCTGCTGGTTGCAGACGTCGGACCTTGATAGCCCAGCGAGACGGCTCTACGTGTCACTGGGTTTCGCAGCGATCGGCCACGGACCCGCGGCGCCGAACGGCACACCGGGGCTCGTGCTCTTCAAGCTGGCCGCCGACCCCAGATCTCGATAGCCGATCGGCTACCGGGCGGTCTCGCGTCTGCGTGTTCCCTGTTTATGCTGCGAACCAGCTTGAGCTGTTGGTCCGCGGCGTTGGTGTGTGGTGAGCAGGAGGGGCCCGACGATGCCGATGAGCACTACGGCGATGGCGACGCCCTGACGGGTTCCGAGGTGATCTCCGGCAACGAAGACCCCGAGGGCAACCCCTGTCAGGGGATTGAGCAGGCCAATCACGCCGACGACGTCTCCACGAAGCCGGTCAAGTGCTGCGAACCACGCGACGTACGCGACTGCGGTCGCGATGAGCGTGAGGAAGGCGTACGCCGTGATCCCGGCCGGACCGACGGCCGGCGGAGCACCTTCCAGGGTGCCGGCGAACGGGATCAGCAGCATGCCCCCGACGATCAGCTGCCAGGCAGTCGACGCCGTGACGCCGACCTCGGGATTCCATCGCTTCCCGAGGATGAATCCGAACGAGGACGCGGCCATCGCTGCCGCGGAGACACAGACGCCGAGCCAGTTCACGGGCTGTGTGCGGTCGAGCAGGAGCAGGCAGACCCCGCCGATCCCGATGATCGCACCAGTGAACCGAATCAGCGATGGTCGCTCGTGCACGACGAGCCACGCGATCAGTGCGAGCGCGACGGGTGACGACGCCATGATGGCGGCGGCGATACTGGTTGGGAGCAGCTGAGCGGCCTGGTAGACGAGGACGAAGAACGCTCCGACGTTTAGGGTTCCGAGCACGACGCTCTTCCACCACCAGGAACCAGACGGCAACCGACGGGCGATGAGCAGGAGTAGAAGGCCAGCTGGCAGGGCTCGGATCGCGCCACCCCACAGCGGCTCCGGGGGCAGGAACGTCTTTGTGACGAAGTACGTGCTTCCCCAAGCGATCGGGGCCGTCGCTGCGACGAGCAACCATCGGCGATTGTCTTCCATGGAAGACAACATAGCTTGCCGGGAAGGTATTGTTGGCAGTGTGGAGCAGAAGGATGACCGAGTCGCCATCATTCAAGCGGAGTGGCGACGCGAGCGGCCCGACCTCGACATCGCGCCGCAAGGAGTGATTGGACGCTTGCACCGGCTTGCCGCTCACTTGACGGACGAGATCGTGGCGGTATACGCGGAGCACGGTCTGAGGGAGGGCGAGTTCGACGTCCTCGCAACGCTTCGTCGCGCCGGAGCTCCGTTCGAGCGGCACGCGGGTGAGCTCGCCGAATCGACGATGGTCACAACCGGTGGCATGACGAAGCGCCTGGACCGGCTGGAGAAGGCGGGGCTCGTCGTCCGGCGTCGAAGCGACACTGACGCTCGTGGACGAGTCGTTCGGCTGACCCCTCGAGGGGTCGGGGTGATCGACGACGCTGTGACCGCCCATCTGGCGAACGAGCGCCGCTTACTCGATCTCGTCCCGGCGCACGATCATGACGCACTCGAGAAGACGCTGCGGTCATGGCTGGAACACTTCGAAGCACCTCGTTAGGTGGTCGAAGCGGCCCGTGGCCATGTGACCGCATGGCGATCACCTACCTAACGGCCGTCGGTTGCGTTGCTGGGGGTCGGAAGTCGCGGCTGGTTGATTGATAGTGCGTGGGACTGTTTAGGGCCGCGGAAGCTGGAGCCGTCGGCGCGCGGCCTTCCATGCGGGGCGGGGCAGGCGGTAGATGACGCCGGCGCCGGTGGTGTCGGATCCGACGTAGAGCAGGTCAAGGTTGCCTGAGTGTGGTCCCCAGCCACGAGAGCAGCGCACCAGGTAGACGTCGCCTTGACGTGGTGTGTACCACCAGAACCAGGCTTCTTGGGTGACGCCGAAGGGGTGCTCGACGATGCATTTGGTTCCCCGACGAGCACGTTGATAGATGGTGACGACGCGAATGAGGGCGCGGTCGGGGGCGCGGTCCTGCAGTGCGCGATCGAACATGGCGAGGTGTCGTTTCCTGCGTGCCGAGGGTCGGAAACGATCCCACCGCGTTGCGCCGAGGAGCCACCACAGTGCGGTGTGTGACGCCCAGTTCGCGAGTGTGGCCAGCACGAGAACCAGTAGGGCGATCAGTGCGAGGTCCGATACGAGTGCGGCGATCGGTCCAGGTTGGGTGAAAAAGGCGCTTGCGACGAGGGCGGCACCGAACGCGATGGCAGAGATGATGATTGCCCGCCTACTGTGGCGACGCGCTGCAGCCCACCCGCGCCGGAGTGTTGCGATGCTGTTCTGGTTGAAGTCACTCATGGTGGCGCGGGTTGCTGAACCAGTCCGGGACCCCACGGATCTCCCGGATCGTCAGCCCGGGCACATGATCGTCGTGTTCTTCGAGGATGCTCCCGTCCCCACTGTCTGGTTCGAATCCTGCCGGCGTTGCACTGAGCTCGATCGCGTCGGCGGCGATGGCCATGAGTGTGTCAAGGACTGCTGGGTGGGGGGAACCGTGACTCGAGGGTGTGGGCTTGTACTGTCGCAGCACCCGACGGAGGCCGTCGTATCCCGCTGCGATGAACGTCGAAACGTTGCCTGCCGTGTCTTGGGGGCGGGCGAAGACCTCAGCGTCGGGGTGGCTATAGAAGACGCACGTGTCAACGTGAGGGACCGAGCCGTGGGCGGCAGCGAGATAGTGATGCAGTCTGGCTGCCTGCCGGCGAGCCTGAGCCGCGGGCGCCAGCGACGACTGATTCGGGTATGCCCGGACGATCAACTGCTCACTGCTATCCGGAACGATCTGGAGCGCGAAAGGCCCGTTCGGCGGTGTAGCGAGCAGTCGTCGGAAGCTTGGATGGGCTGAAGCGGGGTTGATGCCGTCGAAGACAACGCCGTTCCATCGCTTGCTCTCCACGAGCAGAATCGAGGCACCCATGACCAGGACGTGATCGATCTGCGCGGCATAGCGGTGGAAGGGCTTGGCGTCGGTCGGGACGAACACGATGTTCGTGAGGAGCACACCGTCGATGCCGAGATCTTCGCAGACGTCCAGGATCATGTCGCGGGACGCCGCATCCCAGCCCATGGCTCGATGCGTCACTGCCTCGTAGGCGTCGGTGCGGGACCGTTCATCCGATATCGCATCGGCGTGCTGCAGTGCCAGCCCGCGAAGCTGATCGGCGTGTGATTGAGCTTGCTGCTCCTGCGCCGACTGCTGCGCCGCAATGCGCCTTCGAGATCCCCGGAGCACCAGTGCTAAGACCAGAACTGCGAGCAACGCGACGCCGGAAAGTACCCCCAAGAACAATTCCACCCGACCAGCACAGCACAGCACAGCGATTTCATCCACCACGCGCCCAGCCTTCGAGGAAGGAGCATGCCGCTTCCACCGCCGCCGATTCGTTCCGGGAAGAATTATCGGAACTGATTCGATGGACGTGCGCGGTGCATTCCCGTACCGCGCTAGCTTTCGGCAGCGGTGCGCGGTTGCGAACGAACGCTGCTGGTCGCCCGAACGGGTGTGAAGTGTCTGCGTGGGCCGCCGCCGGGTGCCGTCGTGATTCGGATGGCATCAGCGCCGCTGGGGGAGCATTGTCGCGTCATGGACGTCGACAAGATGGCTGTTGCGCTGCTCTGAATCGAGCAGCTGACAGGGGGGGCAGGTGGCAACGCAGACCGACTCGTCAGCACCTGAAAAAGGTCACACCCGCTCGTCTGGTGAGACGGTCCATCGCCGAGCGCATAGCCTTCAGACAGGCATGCAATTCACGTAGTGAGCCGTCCAGCGCTGCCGGTCAGGACTCTGGCGTGGTGTCCCTGAACTCGGCGGCGACGGCGTCGTCCGTCATGGTCGTGCCGAGCTTGAACTCGCCAGCACGCACGATCGCGAGGACGGGCGCTGGCGCGCCCATGCGGGATGCCGTCATCTGAATCGAGGCACGCAGGTACGGGTAGACCGTGAAGAAGGCGACCCGCTCGGCGAACTCCGCGCGCACCTCCGAGCTGAACTGCGTCGGCGCAGCGAGGTCGTACCGGGCCTGGTAGTCCGCGATGAACTCGTTTCCTTGCCGGTCGTCGACGCTCATCCGGAAGCGGAACGCGACGCCAAGGAAGTCATCCCGGTCGCCCACATTCAGTACCTGCCGGATCCGCGGCTCAGCGTCGTCCTCGGTGGCGGTCTCGTCGATGCGGCGGCCGCGTTCCTCCCAGACGAAGACGTCGCTTAGCTCGACGAGCTCGACCATCTCGTGGATGTCGCCAACCTGGCGCGGCGCGTCGGCCGCCTCGGGGGCCGGCGTATCAGGCAGCAAGGGCGAAGTCCGTGAGGTGCTTGTTGGCGTCTGCGCTGTAGGAGCCCACTTGGCCGGCGCGCTGAACGTGGACGGTCGCCGTCAACTGCGTGTGTAACGTGATCGTGCCGCGTGCGTAGCTGAGGTCCGCGTCGCGGACGTGGTGCTCGATCATGATGCCGAGTGCGCGCGCGTAACGCCGCACGGTCTGTAGGCGCGGCTCGGTTCCGCCGCTTTCGAACTCGGACACCGTCGCCTGCGAAACGCCGATGAGGCGTCCAAGCTCAAGTTGTGAGAGCCCGCGCTCGAGGCGCTTCGCGCGGATGGTGTTGATCAGCTCCAGGTCGGCTTCGGCAAGCTCGCGACCGAGACGCTCAGCGGGAGTCTCCTCGTCCTCGAAGCCCAGTCCGTCATCGAACTCGTTCGTGGTCATAGGCCAAACCCTATATCCACCGGTGCAGGTACGTACACACTGTCCGCTCAGGGCGTTACGCCCAAGAAGTCGCACGGCCCGTGAAGAACCGGTCGCGGGCCTTCTGCATCTCCTCGTCCTGACGCTCCCGCACCCTCGCAGGGTCGGAGATGTCCTTGATGTGCATGTGGAGGCCGATCACGGTGGAGCCGCCGATCGAGCGCAACTTCGTCGGTTCGGCGTGGTAGATCCGGACGAGGACATCGCTGTCGGCGTCTTCGCCGACCTCGCCGCGGACACGCACCTCGAAGAGGTCGAGGCCTGTGACCGTGTCGATCGGACCCTTCACGTGGCGTACCTCACGCAGCTGCCCCTTCCGGAGCATCTTCATGCGCGCGCCGACTTCGGAGAACACGTGACTCTGCGCGTCCTCGGACAGGTCCGACGCGGCGAGGAGCTGGCGAACGGCGGCCGCGAACGTCTCACCGGAGTGCGGATACCAGTGGTAGGTGATCGGAGCGAACTCCTCGTGCGTGCAGATGGACGTGGATCCGTCGCGCGCATCTTCAGGGTCACTCATCACCTGGCCGAGTCTACGGATCTGCAACGACGCTCAGGAACGAGTCGGGGTGGAATTGAGCGGAACCAGAGCAAGTCCAGCGGCGACGGTGCGCGTTCAGTCAGTGACGCGGTCGAAGCGTGGCCATGAGGCGCGCAAGGCGTGACGGGCCGGTTTGCTGCTGTAGGGCTTCAAGGGTTGCGATGCGGCGCTGTGTGCTGCGGATACCTCGTTTGAGGTCATCTGCGGCGACGCGCGCGATGGCGCCTGAAAGCGTCAGCTGGGCAGTCCAATTCGGAGCCGAGGCGGAGGGGCGGCGGAACAGCAAGGGTACAAGTAGCTCAGCGGCGGTGAGAACGAGCAGTGCCGTCGCTGCCTTGGGTGCGATGCTCGTCAGCGAGGCGTTACTGAAGACGACGATCGCCACATAGCTGAGGTACGTCCAGATGCGGGTCCAAAGCCGCATTCCGCGCCTGGCTGAGTTGAGGGTGCCGGCGTTGATCTGCAGCAGCATCAGCAGCCCGCTGGACGTGCCAACGCTGCCGACCAGAGCTCCTATCCAGAATCCGGTCCCGTAGATGGTCTGCACGATAGTTCCAGTGACGATGCCGAGGATCAGGGCGTAACCGATGGTCGTCAGATGCGCGATCCAGATGTTCATTGCTGCCTGCGGTAACACGGCAAGCCGCTGCTGCGCGATATGGAGCGTCTTATAGGCGCTACTGAGCTGTACCTGGTGGGCGGGGACTACGAAGCGTCCGACCTCAAGCCC
The DNA here is from genome assembly GCF_048755855.1 of Curtobacterium sp. L1-20. GTDB lineage: Bacteria > Actinomycetota > Actinomycetes > Actinomycetales > Microbacteriaceae > Curtobacterium. Next base: position 247,483 of record NZ_CP151472.1, read on the forward strand.
GAGGACCCAGCAGATTCCCGCGGTTGGAATGACGATCACCAGCAGCGGCGCCCGACTCGGATCATCCAAAATCACGGCGACAGCGAAGGCGGCGAGGAGCAGCGCGGAGCCGGCAATGACGATTCCGATCAAACCGATGCTCTGGCGAATCTTCCGGCGATGTTCGACGTCGACAAAGTCTGCCTGTCCTGCGAGTGAGATCCCGAAGAGCACCAGCACGACGGGCGTGTAGGTAAGCAGCGCAGCAATTGTTGACGTCTGCAGGGCTGCGCCCCAGCCGGGCATCCACGCCAAGGTCGGAGTCGATGAGCGCAGCTCTCCCGGTATCTCGGAGGCGATCGTCGCGCCGATCCAGAAGAACATCCCGACAACGACAAGCGTGACGATGTGGATCGCACGGCGTGGGGTCGGAAGGCTGTCGGGGTCACCAGTAAGAGCGGATGCGGAAATCATGCCGTACGGTCTCGCCCACCACCGACATGAGTCGATGTCGATCACTCGGCGATGCCGTTGGGGTCTTCGCCGAGGAGGCGGATGTCGAACCAGGCTGGGCTGTTGAGGCGGAGGATGTAGCGGTCGCGGTCGCGGCGTCGGTGAAGCCATCCGTAGCCGATGAAGCGCGCTTCAATGAGGTCGGTGACGTCTTCGAGCGCGTACGCGTCGAGCAGGTTCGTCATCTCTGCGGCGGGGTAGGGGATGGAGAGGGTCTCAAACCGTTCAGTGTTGATCCAGTAGGTGTCGCCGCTGTGACCGACCCAGCGGATGCTGCCCCAGTACAGCCGCTGCCGCGGATGCTCCACCTCCGCGGCTCCTGCAGTCGCCGACGGGACGCTGGCGGTGCGGACGAAGGTCCTGATGATGCCGGTCGGGCCGGGACCGGGCAGCTCGAGCTTGTCGTCACCCGCCCGGTAGGCGGGGTCGCGGATGAGATCGTGGAGGACGCTACGGAGCCCACGATTCGGCACCGCATCCCGCGACGCCGTCGCGGGCGTTCGGCTGTTCGAGGCATCCTGCGAGTCGGCCGGGGTGTCCGGGTCACGATGAAGCTGCACACCGGCCCCCGCGCCCGATCGCCGGTGGGCGGGAAGAACGTGCAGAAGCGTACTGGCGGGCCGAGCAGGCGCGAGGGGTGGCAGGGGGCGCGGTTCGACCGGTTCCGTGGTGGCGGATCGGTAGGGGCAGTCGTTGGTGGTGTGGTGGGCGGCGAAGGTGGCGCGGCGTCCGTTGCTGCCTCGTCGGCGGTAGATCGCTGGTGCGGCGCAGCCGTAGCAGTTCAGCAGCAGCGCGACCTCGTCCCGGTCCGCGGCATGGGTGAAGCGTTCGGCGCTGATGGTGCGATCGGTTGTGCCGATGCGGGCGAACTCCACCGCTTCCCCTTTTCCCCAGGAATGGTGCGCCGATCGTACAACGCAGATCCGCTCGGGCGTCGGCGGTGAAGAAGTGGCTTCTGTGGGACGGCACGGCTGCTGGATACGTCGGTCCGTCGCTCTACAGTGCTGGTAGCCGACAGCCTGGGAAGGAGCAGCCGTGACCGACACATCCCCATCGGATCTCGGGGGTGCTGTGGTGTCGGATCTGGCGGTCGGTTCGGTTCGGTCGCTGGGGCGCGCCGCGTCGACGAAGCAGCGTGCCGCGGCGGAGCGGTCCCGGACCGCATTCGCCCGGCAGCGCGCCGCAGGCGGGGACGGGGAGCCGGCCGGTGCGGGGTCGGCGGTGGTGGTGCCGGTAGGGGTGTCGCCGCAAGTGTTCGCAGAGGCGTCACTGTCGGCGAACACGGTGCGGGCGTACCGGTCGGACCTGCGGCAGTTCGCCCGCTGGCGTGCCGGGTTCCTCGACGACGAGGTCTCCGAACCGCACGAGCTCGAGCAAACCACCACCGCTCCGGTCGACCCGACCGAGGTTGCGGCGTTCCTCGCGGACAAGGCCAACGCCGTCCTGCCCGATGGTGGGCAACGGTACGCACCGGCGACGATCAGCCGCTACGTCGCCGCAATCGACTGGGAACACGCCCGCCGCGGCCACACCCCACCCGGCTCCACAGCGATCGTCCGCGACGTCCTCAAGGGCATCCGCCGCACCCGGTCCGTTCCGGTGCGGCGGGCAAAGCCGATGACGCTCAAGGCGCTGCAGACGACGCTGCTGAAGATCAACGTCGCCGACCCGCAGACCGGCGCCCTCGGGACCCGGGATCAAGCGCTGCTGCTGTTCGGGTTCGTCGGCGCGTTCCGTGAATCCGAACTCACCGCCCTCACCGTCGCCGACCTCCGCCTCGTCGACGGCGAAGGTGTCTACGCCCGGGTTCGGAAGTCCAAGACCGATCAGGACGGCCTCGGCCGGATCAAGGTGCTGCAGCAGGGCGCGAACCCGGTCACCTGCGCTCCGTGCGCGCTCGTTCGACTCTCTCGGCTGATGGCCGCGCAGGACGCTCGGGGCGAAGCCGGCCTCTTCACCGCGCTCACCGGAGCAAGCCTCGCCGTTCACGTCTGCGCGGACGGGCTCGGCACCGACCGCCTACCACCGTCGATGCCGTTCTTCCGCGCGGTGTCGAAGTGGGGCCTGTTCCGCAACACCGGCATCAGCCCCACCACCGTCGGAAAAGCCGTCGCCCGCCGCGCGCACGCCGCCGGGCTCGGGGAGGGCGGCTGGTCCGGGCACTCCCTCCGCGCAGGGTTCGTCACCGAAGCACGCAACGCCGGCGCGACGGACGTGGAGATCATGAACCAGACCCACCACACCAACGCCGCCACCCTGCAGATCTACGACCGCGAATACGCACCCCTGGTCCGCAACGCCGTCACCCGAATGCGCTTGTGACCCCCCAAACTTCCCCCAAACCCGGCCCCAAACTCGCGCCCGACAGCAGGGCGCTGCTCGAGGCACACTGGGGCCGGTTCGTCGCGTGGTGCACCGTGTCCGGACACGAGTCGCTCCCGGCGACGGCAGCAACGATCGGACAGTTCCTGACGCTGTTCCCCGGGAGCGCGTCGACGCAGCGGCTCCGCCGCCGTGCGATCCGCACGCACCACCTCGAAGCTGGCCTCTCGGATCCGATACCCACGGTGGAGGCCCGGGTGTGGCCGCGACCAGGAGCCACCGACCATGCGACCGTCGGAGAGGCGCTTGCGACGATCCCCAAGTACCGGTACCCGATCGGGCTTCGAGGCCGCCGCGACGCGTTCCTCATCGTCCTGCTCGGGGTCCTCCATCTAACCCGCGAGCAGGCCCGCACCATCACCCCTGCCGACGTAGCGGTGACGAGCATCATCCGGATCTGCGGCCACGTCGTGCCCTCCTCTGACGACCCGGTGTCCTGTGCTGCCTGCGCGGCGACCCGTTGGCTTCGCATCGTCGGACCGGTCTGGACCGGGTTTCGCGGAGACGTCATCCGACTCCTCGACCCGACCAAGGGCAACCTGGACCGGCACGACTGCGAACAGGCGGTACCGGGGGAGTGGCGCCGGGCGGAGCAGCTGCTGTTGCCGTTAGACGTCTACGGATGGGCGCGCACCGGAGTGAGCCTGTCGGGCCGGTCAATGACGAGCATTATCCCGAGCCGACGTGCCGCAGCAGCGGATGGTCAAATTCCGAAGGAGCTCCTCGGCGCGGTCGCACGGAAGCCGTCACGGTTCGACGGACTGTCGTTACAGGAGACGTACTCCGAACTCGGCGCCACAGATGCGGCCGTCGACGCAGCCCTCACTCGAATCGCAGCGGCCTGGGGTGATGCCCGGGCACTCGACACAGACCTCGAAAAAGCAACTAGCGTGCCCAAGCACGAGCTAGCACCAGACAGCACCAGCCAGGGCGTCTCCTAGATGACGTAGTTAGGTGATGACGGCATTGAGGACGATCGCGGCGCGGTACCGCGTAGGCAACACCGCCGGCAAGTCCGGTTACGCTCGCCGCATGGACCAGATCGCTACCCACGCGAATATCAGCCGTGACGTCCCTGTCGGCGCGAGCGAAGGCATCTGGAAGCTCACGCTCTACTCGGATACCGGGTACGTCGTCGACGCCATCGCACTCCCCACCCGCGACCGCAGGGCCAACCCCCTCGAGGAGGCGACCAGCGTGCTCCGGAAGCAGCAGTACTCAGTCTTGGGCTGGGTGCAGCCGGGCGACGAGGAGTGGAACGCGGAGGTCGCACGGTTCGGGGCGCAGGACACGATCACCGTGCACTTCGTCGACGAGGGCCTGCACCTGTCCGGCACGGTCGAGTCGTACGGCAAGCCTCGCTTCGTGGAGCTCGAAGTCGAGAACCCGGACTAATGGGGCATACCTCAGAGCGACACGGGGCCGGGCCGCATCGGCCTGAGTGCCTTGCTGGGGCCGGAAAGTGAGGCCAGATCGGTCTCGTCCGAGTGGTAGCTGGGAAAGGTGGGGAGACAAGTTGGCAACACGACGATAACTCGCCGAGATCGGCGCTAGCGCAACCGGTAGTGTCTGACTATGGCTCAAAATTCTCTGCGGGATCGTGTGCCTGCCGCCCAGGAGAAAGTGGTCATCTCCCGAAGTGGCAACAGGTGTGCCTATCCCGGTTGCGGTCTAGATCTGACGATTGACCCTCTGGCTGAGGGCGACCGCCCTAAGGCAACCGGAAAGGTGGCGCACATCGCGGCCGCCAGCCCGGGTGGGCCTCGATTCGACTCCAAGATGACAGCGGCAGAGCGCGGCTCGGCCGAGAACTTGATCTACTTGTGCGGCCCACATCACGACGCGGTAGACACACAGCTTCAGTACCACACGCGAGAGTTTCTCCTCGATGCGAAGCATGTCCATGAAGCGGCAGTGGAGCGCGCTGTGAGGAGTGCTCTCGGCGAGGTGAGTTACGAAGAACTCTCCGTGGTGTGCACTGTCATCGCCAGTTCTGCAACGACACCGCAAGAACTTGGCGTTGAGCTCGCCGTGCCTCTACAGGAGAAGATCGAGCTGAACGAGTTGGGGCCGTCGTCCGTTCAGCGGATTATCGATGGGCTCTCGCAAGCAAGCCGAGTTCAGGACTTTATTGCGTTCCAAAACTCCGTTGCGCCCTCGTTCGGGCGAAGTTTAGTTGCGCGGTTCAAAAGCGACTATTACGCTGCACGCGCAGGAGGACTCGAGCCCGATGCCGTATTTGACTATTTGGTTGACACGGCAATTCAGAACGCTGGCCCTAGGGATACACCTCAGGTTCGTGCGGCCGCGCTGGCTGTCATCGCTTACCTCTTTGAGATTTGCGAGATATTCGAACGTGAGTGAATTATTTCCGGATAAATTCACACCCTTAGGGCGTACAATCGTAGGCGAAGCTGCTGCACTGCTGGTTATTCTAGGCGATCGCAGCCTAAGTATCGGGCAATTATATGTCGAGCACCGCCAGACGTCGGCGGCAATAACGTACGACAGTTTCACTGACGCGCTGACGCTTTTATACGGCGCTGGCGTACTTGATTATGAAAACCACATGATAAGGGTCGGCTGATGTTTATTCGCCTCAGTGCTAACCACGACGAATTCAAGCCTATCAGCTTCCAGCCTGGTTTCAACGCAATTATCGCCGATCGCGCTCCTGATTCAACGGACCAGGACAGCCGTAATGCTCGCGGCAAGTCGACAATGCTCATGCTGATCAATTATGTGCTTGCCGGTAACCTCCACAAGAGCTTGCGGCCGCTTGCTGACGACGGGTGGGAGGTGACCTTGACCCTTCAGATGTTTGGCGGCACCGTGGCTGCGACGCGTTCGTTGTCGAGCGGCCGCAAGCTTTCGATCACAGCGGATGGGCCGGCCCGGGAACTGATCAGTCCGTGGCTCTCAGAAGGTCAGATTGCCGTCGATAGTTGGAAGGAGCTACTGGGGTTGTCGCTCTTCCGGCTGGAGCCAGTCGAAGAAGATCCGACTGGCGGGCTGTCCGTCCGCACGCTTTTGTCGTACGTGATCCGCACCGACACCCCCAAAGATCCTCTGAAGGTGATCACGCAGCAAGGTGCAACCAGCAGCCGAGAGCATGTTGCATTTCTGATGGGGCTGGACTGGAAACTAATCCACGATTTGGCCGCTATAAAGAAGGGCTTGGATCAGTTGAAGGCGATCACGGCGGCGTCCAAAGAAGGCCTGGTCGCTACGCTTCGCCCGGAGGATGTACTTGTTCTCGAGCGTGCTGCGTTGAAAAACGAGGTGGACGAATGGCGTCAGCGGGTCGAAGGGTTCCGAGTTCTTGAAGACCCCAATTCGTTGGTTGCTCGTGCCGACGAATTGACGGCCACAATCAGTCGCCTGCGTGACGAAGCTGTGGTGGACAGGCGCATGCGCGAACTGTATTTGGCGTCTTTATCGGATGCCGAAAGCGCCGACGTGGACGCGTTGCCCGTCGAGGAAATTTTTGACGCTGCCGGAGCGATACTGTCTGACGGTTTTAAGCGGCAGGTAGGCGAGGTCCGTGAATTTCATGCGGCGCTGCTGGAGAACCGCCGTCTGTTCCTTGGTGAGGAAATCGATTCGCTCGACATGCGCATCAAGGCACGCGCAGCAGAACTGTCGCGTCTCGATGAGCAGCGTGACGGTGCGCTACGTATATTGGACGCAGGTGGCGCGCTCGACGAGCTGAACGGTATGCGCGCCGAGCTGAACGAGATAGAAGCCCGAATGGCGGCACTCGACCTCCAGATTGACCAAGCCCGTGAATTGGTCACCCGTCGGGAGGAGCTTAAGCTCGAGCAATCCACGAAGCGGAACGAAGCAACCCGGTACTTGACCACGTCGCGAGAGAAGCTAGATGAAATTAGCGACCGTTTCGGTCACAAAATGCGGCAGCTCTACGGCAAGGACGCCGCGTTAACAGTCTCTGTCGATGACGCTGGATACAAATTCACGATCCGGGCAGCTGGTGCCGGTAGCACTGGTGTTGATAGGATGACCCTTTTTTGCTTTGACCTCACCATGCTCGAAGAGGGAATCGCAACTGCGCATCACCCCGACTTCCTCGTGCACGACTCATCGGTATTTGACGGCGTGGACCCTCGACAGCGAGCTAGTGCATTGCAGTTCGCGCAGGCCATGGTCGAATCCACTGGCGGTCAGTACATCTGCACGATCAACAGCAATGATGTGCCTGACGAAGTCCTCGACGAGGATTGGTTCAGGGCTGGCGTTATTCGTACCGTGCTCGACACCGAAACTGGGGGACTCGTCGGCAGGGAGTTCTGATCGCATCGAGCGTGGTGCTGCTACGCAAGACTGTCATCAACCGGAGGTGTGACTTCCGGTTGACATAAGAGACCGATATCAGCGGAGTTGACCTCCTAGAGAACCTCGGCTGGGTCCTGGTGGTTAGGCGGAGCCCGATGAAATCGCTCGGACCACGGACACTGCGGCTCCGCGGGCCCAGTCTGTGAACGTGTGCGACCTCAGAACCAGTTCACACTCGCTGGCTGAGGAGAATGCGTGCTCGAGGAACGTCTCACGGATGCTGTCACCGTAGAGGTCGAACTTGTCCACCCCCTCACCCGCGATCACGATGACCTGCGGGCCGAAGAGGTTTGCCAGTGCCGCGAGGGCTGATCCGATGGTGTCGCCTGCGGATGCGAAAGCTTGCAGAGCGTCAGGATCGCCGGTCCGGGCGAGGCGGATCACCGCGTCGAAGTCGAGCTGAGGGTTGCCCGTGGCGTCTCGCACCACTCGGAGGATGGCTGAGGAGCCGGCGATCGTCTCGACGCAGCCGCGTCGGCCGCAGCTGCACACGAGGTTCCCCGGGGCAAGAGGCAGATGGCCGATCTCGCCGGCGACGCCGCGGCTGCCTTCAACGACGTCGCCGTTGACGAAGATCCCGCAGCCGATGCCCTCACCGATGGTGACGACGGCGAACGAGGCGGTGTCGCGACCTGTGCCGAACAGCTGTTCAGCGTGGGTGAGTGCGCGCACGTCGTTCTCGACGGTGACGGGAAGATCGAGCCGATTCTCGAGCATGCGTCCCAGGGGCACGTCGGACCAGCCGAGCAAGGGGGACTGACGAACTTCGCCAGCGTCAGTGTCGACGTCTCCGGAGACCGATACGCCGACGCCTGCGACATCAGACGGTGCTACGTGCGCACGAAGACGGCTGACGAGCTGCACGACGCTCTGCGCAATGTCCTCAACGGCCGCCGACGGGTTGTCCTGCTCGTCCGTGGCGAGTACCTGCGCCGTCAGGTCGGTCAGGACCCCGTAGGTCCGGGCCTTTGTCACCTTGATGCCGATGATGGCGCTGCGTGCCGGAGCGACGATCAGCGGACTGACGGGTCGTCCGGGGGTGGGGGCGGGCCCTGCCTGCATGTCTGCGGCGTTCGCTTCGATGACGAATCCCGCTTGCATGAGCGGATGCACGGCTTTCGTCACCGCTGCTTGTGAGAGTCCCGTTGCTCTCGCGACATCGATCCGCGCGATCGGGCCGTGTGTGAGGATGCGCTGGAAGACGGCGACGCCGGCGGGTGACGTGACCGGGATCCGTTCCAGCTCGGTCATCCCTTCAAACCGCTCGACGCGATGCCAGCGATGAACTGTCGCTGCAGGACGATGAACACGACGATCAGCGGCAGGGAGACCACGAGGGCGCCGGCCATGAGCGTCGGGTAGTTGGTGCCGTATTGTCCCTGCAGCGTGGCGAGCCCGACCGGCAGGGTCATCGTGTCGCGGGTGGAACTCACGACGAGGGGCCAGAGCAGGTCGTTCCACGAGTAGAGCGCCGTGAGCACGGTGAGTGCGGCGAGGGTCGGGACGGTCATGGGGAGCATGATCCGCCAGAAGACCTGCCACGCGTTCGCGCCGTCGAGTCGGGCTGCTTCCTCGTACTCCTTCGGCACGGTCTTGAACGCTTGTCGCATCAGGAACGTCCCGAAAGCCGAGAACGCGCCGGGCAGGGCGATCGCGGGGAGGGTGTTCAGCAGGCCGACGTTCTTCACCAGGTCGAACTGCGCGATCAGGAACAGTTGGCTCGGTGCCATCAGCATGAGCAGGAACAGACCGAACAGGACGTAGTCGCCTCGGAAGCGGTAGCGCGCGAAACCGTAGGCGGCCAGCGAGCAGAGGACGAGCTGCCCGGCGACGCGCAGGACGAGGGCGCCCGCCGACATTGCGAACATGCTGGCGATGGGTGTCGCGCCGAAGAACGTCGCGTATGCGTGGAACGTCCATGTTGCCGGGAGCCACGTCGGCGGCACGGAGGTGGACTCGGGGACCGTTTTGAACGTCGTCAGGATCTGCCAGATGAACGGCGCGACCATGACGAATGCGCCGACGATCAGGAACACGTGCAGCCATCGGTCCCCGGTGCGCCTTGGCCGTCGGATCGGAGCGGGTGCTGCGGGATTCGTCGCCACCGCGCGTTGCGTCCGAGGAGCAGCGAGCTGGTCAACCATAGAACACCCACTTCTTCTGCAGACGGAACTGTACCGCGGTGATGAGGATGATCACGGCGAGCAGGACGAGCGCCAACGCTGAACCGTACCCCTGGTTGTACTGGATGAATGCCTTCTTGTAGAAGAGGTAGACAACGGTCTCCGATCCGTCGAGCGCGGGCGATCCCTGCCCGATCATGACGTAGATGAGGTCGAACATCTGCAGCGACGAGATGACCGACAGGACGGCGACGAAGAAGACGCTCGGCGTCAGCAGGGGCAGGGTGATCGAGAAGAACTGACGGACTCGGCCCGCGCCGTCCAGGGAGCTGGCTTCGAGCAACTCCGGGGGAATGCCCTGGAGCCCGGCACCGAGGATGATGATGTTTGTCCCGAGTCCCATCCAGATCCCGACGACCGAGACGGCGAAGATCGCTACGTGCGGGTCGGCGACCCACGCGGGTCCGCTGATCCCGAAGGTTCCGAGGAACTGGTTGAGCAGTCCGTAGTCCCCGTTGTAGATGTACCTCCACACCATGCCGACAGCCACCGGCAGGGTGACGACCGGCAGGAAGTAGAGCACGCGGTACACGCTCCGTCCGCGAGCAACGGTGTGGATGGCGTACGATACCCCGATCGCTAGCGGGATTCCGAAGAGGACGATGACCGTGTAGACGGCGCTGTTGCGGAGCGCCGCCCAGAACTCGGGGTCGGAGAAGAGCTCCGAGTAGTTCTCGGCGCCGGTGAAGGAACCGCCGCCGAACGGGCCCGTCTTCGTGAAGCTGGTGCCGATCGTGCCGATGAGCGGCCAGAGGTAGAGCGCGGCAAGACCCAGGAACGCCGGGGCGATGAACGCTAGACCGATCGATCCGGTGCCGTACCGAGACCGGCCTCGCTGGTCGTGGCGGGCGGGGCGCTTGTCGGCGCCCCGCCCGATGGAAGTGGCGGTCATTCGTTCTTCAGGGCCTTGTTCATACCGGTCGCGAGTTTGTCGGCGGCATCCTTGATGGGCTCCTGCAGCTGCCAGGCCGGGGTGAGGTCCTTGTCCTCGAGATCGTTCCACACGGACGTGTTGGCCGACACGGGATACACCACGGAGTCCGGGACCTGGTCGAGGAACGACTGCAGGTGGAACTGCGGCATCGACTTCACCCAAGCCGACTGCGTGCCTTCGTACGCAGGGATGACCGCTCCGGTCGCTGCCTGGATGTCCGCGGCCTTCTTCCCGCCGAGGAAGAGCAAGAACTTCTTGAGTTCAGCCGGGTGCTTGCTCTTCGAGTAGCCGACGTTCTGGATGCCGTTGATGACGGTGGCGGTCTTCTCGCCCTTGGGGAGCGTGGTGACGTCGACGTTCGGACGCAGGGTCTTGTTCTCGTAGAACCGCTGCGCGTAGAAGGAACCGCCGTAGTACATCGCGACCTTCTGGTTCTCGAACTGTGCGACGGCTTCGGTGTCGGCGAACTGCTTCAACGTCGGGGACTGGCCCTTCTTGATGAAGTCGACCCAGTACTGCAGCCCCTTCTGCGTTGCGGCGCTGTCGTACCCGGAGGTCTTGCCGTCCTTCGAGATCACCTCCCCGCCGGCCTGGGCGATGGTGTTGTAGTAGCCCTCTTGCCGATTCAGTGGAGCTGCGATGCCGTAGGTCTGCGTGCTCGGATTCGTGAGCTTCGCCGCCGCGGCCTGCACGTCGGACCAGGTCCACGAGGTCGTCGGGTACCCGACGCCGGCGTCGTCGAAGAGCTTCTTGTTGTACCAGAGGCCGATGGTGTCGAAGTCCTTCGGCAAGCCGTATTGGTGACCCTGGTAGTTGAAGAGGTCTACCAGTGGCTTGGGATACTTCGACATGTCCACCTTGGCGGCCTTGACGGCGTCGTCGAGTTGCAGGAGCTGGTCGTTGGCGGCGTAGAGCTGGAAGTGGTCACCGAGCATCCAGAACGCGTCCGGTGCTGTTCCGCCCTGGGCTCCGACCTGCAGTTTCGTCCAGTAGTCCGCGAAGGGATTCACCTGGAGCTTGACGTGGATCTTCGGGTTCTCGCGCTCGAACTCATCGATGAGTTTCTGCATGGTGTCATCCTGTGACCACACTCCGTACGTCAAGGTGACGTCCTTGTCGCCCGTCGTGGCGGAACCGCCGGCGGAGCATCCGCCCAGGAGCGCGGCGACGGTGACTGCTGCGGCTGCTGCCGCGAACCACTTCTTCATGGTTGTCCTTTGTCTGCAGTGGTGGGGACCGAGTGGTCGCCGATGGTGATGGTGGGGTCGATCCAGTCCACGTGAGCAGCCGTTCCCGACGTTCGGTGGGGTTCGGTCCGCAGTTCGATGACCGAGGATCCGGTCAGGTCGACCGCGACCTCACGAGGGGGCGCACCCGCTTCCAGCGTCAGCGCGAGAGCGGGCCGACCGTCGAGAGCCACGACAACCGACGCGGAGGACTCCGGGGTCTCGTCGTCGATGGCGACGATCGCGGTGAACAGACCGCCTTGACCGCAGACGAAGAACTCGATGGCGGAGTCGTCGGTGACGCCGAACCCGGTCGAGTACTCGGTTCCGGCGACCCGCATCGTCTGCCCGTCGTCGGGGTCTCCGCCCCCGTTGGTCTGGTTGGTCTCGACGGGTCCGAACGAGTTGCGAGCACTTGCGTAGGGCACCGTGGTCAGGTCGTGGCGGCCCGCTCCGAGCGGCAGGAACAGCCGCGCGTGCCCGGTCGCTGGTAATGCCGCCCCGTCTCGACGGCGGGCGGTGAGCACTCCGACGGAGCCGGGCTCACTGTCCCTCGCCGGCAGCACCGACCACGTTCCGTCGTCGTGCGGATCCGCGCTCCATCCGGGAGGCACCTGGAGGTGAGCGCCTTCCTCCACGCGCACCGTCGTGCCCTCGCGGGCCACCAACGAACGAACCGGCTCGATGCGGACCGCGGCGCGGACGGCGTTCGGAGCGGCTTCCAGGACGGTCTCGACGGGGTCTGGAGAAAGCACTGCGACGAACCCCCCGTCTCGCGCAACAGGGACGACCACCGGGCCGGCGTCCACCGCGAAGGTCCGGTCCGTGAGACCCGCACGCGAGTCGTCGTCGGTCACGAGCCACCCCGAGTAGTCGGCGTCGACGAGGTCGGCGGGGTCGAAGCGGATCTCTCGGGACGGACCCGTCGCGATCGCTCCGACGTACCACCGGTCGTCGAACCGGCGAGCGATGAGCGCGTACTCGTCGGGGTGACCGCCCAGGAGGCGCACCTCGTGCCAGCGTGGCGGCATCGCGGCGAGGAAGCGGGCGGCGAAGGGCCGCGAACGGTACTCGTCGGGGTCGTCTGCGAAGTGGGTGATGCCCGACTCGTAGACCACGGCCAGTGCGAGCTCATGCGCGTCCGAGGTCGTGCGAGCCGGTGCGGAGAACGCCACCGGGGTGTAGTCCATTGATCCGACGACGTTGCGCGTGAAGGGCTGGATGACGTTGTGCGCGGCCGTCAACGGGGTGCCGTAGAACACGTAGTACTCGGCGCCGCGGATGGCTTCGTAGGAGATCACGTTCGGGTGTGTCCGCGCCCATCCACGCGGGATCACCGAGCCGTGGAAGTTCAGCATGAGACCCACCCGTTCCGCCTCGGCGATGATCGCGTCGTACCAGCGGTACCGGTCCTGTGATTCGGACTCCATGAAGTCGACCTTCACACCGGCCACTCCCCACGACTTCCACAGCGCGAGCTTGCGCAGCTGCTCAGGACCGTCGAGGTCCGACCACGAACTCCACAGGTGCACCTGGATCCCACGCTGGCTCGCGTAGGCCACCAGCTCCGGCACCCACGCCGCGTCCCAACCGCAATCAACGAGGACGTGCTCCCAGCCCTGCTCCGCAGCGAAGTCGGTGAAGCGCATCTGGTCGGCGAGGTACGCGCCGGAGTACTGGCTGGACCACCACGACCACGCACCGCGCCCGGGGCGAGCCACGACCGGAACAGTAGGGTCCGCGGCAGGCGCGAGGTCGTCGACGAGGGTGGACGCGACGATCCCAGCCAGTGTCCCCGTCACGACGACCCGCCACGGCGTCTGGTGTGCAGGGCTGACCGTCAGCGGCACATCCGCCGCGGCCACCCGGACGACACCCGGTGCCGCGCCCGCCTCGCGGACGAGGTGTGCGCCCGAAGAACGACCGTCGATGTCCGACTCGCTGAGCAGCAGCCACACACCCTCGTCCTGCTCGACCAGTGCCGGGAACCCGTAGGCACCGTCGCTCAGGCGGGCGACGTCGACGCCGAACCGTTCCGTCTCATACCAGGTCTGGTACTCGAGCAGCCAGGCCCTTCTGGTCGGGGACAGCGCGAACGCTGTGTGCTCTGCGCCGAGGCTGAGGTCGGCCCCGTTGCTCGACTGGGGAAGGCTGTAGCGGAAGGCAACCCCGTCGGGGGCCGCGCGCACGATCAACTGCCAGTCCCGCCCGTCCGCCGACCGGAGCGCCACCGTCATCTCCTCGTGGTCCACGGTTCGCTCGCCGGTACTCTTCCCGACGTGTGCGGTGTAGGTCTCGGTAATCGAAGCGCGGGACACGTCGAGGAGCGCACTGCCCAGCCCGAGCGTCCCACCATCACAGTCCACACCGAGGTCGGCTTGCAGGATCGAGCGCGACCCGGCGCGAACCTCAAGCTGCAGATGGTCAGCGGCTGAACGCACCGTCGCCGCCACACCGGTTGGGTGCTCGACGCTGACATTGAAGATGGTGGCGTCGTCCTGCTGCGTAATCGTCATCGATTCGGGTCCTTCGGGTGGTTCGGTCGACCGGTGGCCACACGATAACCCCCGATAATTCACAGTGTCAAGTAATGTGGTGCTGTGACTGTTTCCTCGAATCGCCCAGATGACCAGCAGGTGGGCGCTATGCCGATCCACCTCCACAACGCCGCGGTGAGCGTTGTAATCGACGTGCAGGGGCTGCCCTCGGTCAGCTATTGGGGAACCGCCCTTCCGGATGACCCGGGCGTGCTTGCTGACGTGGTGCGGACGAGTGACCCGGCCACGATGAACAGTTCTTCTGACGCTCCGAGACGGGTCTCCATCCTCCCTGGCAGGCAGGACGACTGGTCTGGAACGCCGGGGGTGGAGTGGCACCGAGCCGGCACGGTCGCTGCGGGGTACGTCCTTGCTGACCACAGCGCCGATTCGACGAAGGCCCTCTTCGAGGTTGCCGACACTGACGGCCTCGTCCTCATCCAGGTCACGTACGAGCTTCGGTCCTCGAGCGTCCTCGTGGTGCGTGCGCGAGTTCAGAACACCTCCGATGCTGTCATCGACGTGTCGGCTCTGCGTCTGTCGATGCCCGTACCGCAACGCGCACGGGACCTGGTCGACTTCACTGGTCGCTGGAGCGGTGAGCGACGATCACAGCGTCGGCAGGTAGGGGATGGGACGTGGCGACGAGCGACGCATCGTGGCCGGCCGGGGCACGACGCGGCTTTCATCACCGCCGTCGGGACGGGCTCGTTCGGATTCGGGCATGGGGAGGTGTGGGCAGCACACGTCGCGTGGAGTGGCAACCAGGAACAGCTGTTCGAGCGCCTTCCCGAGGGCGCGGGTGCGCTGACCGGGATGCTCACGGTCGGGGAGATGCTGGAACTCGGAGAAGTCCGTCTCGACCCGGGTGCGACCTACGAGACGCCGGACGCACTGTTCGTCTACTCCAACCGGGGGCTCGACGGCGTCGCGGACGCGATGCACCGGTCGGGTCGCGCCAACCTCGCGTACCCCCGGTCCCCTCGACCCCTCACGCTCAACACCTGGGAAGCGGTGTACTTCGACCATTCCCTGGAGCGGCTTCTGGCCCTCGCGGACCGGGCGGCGGACATCGGTGTCGAACGGTTCGTCCTCGACGACGGGTGGTTCCGGGGGCGCCGTGACGACACGCGTGGGTTGGGGGACTGGTCCGCGGATCCTGAGACGTGGCCGGAGGGCCTCGGGTCGCTCTCCAGCGCTGTGCACGATCGAGGGATGCAGTTCGGACTGTGGTTCGAACCGGAGATGATCAACCCCGAGTCCGAACTCGCAGTCGAACACCCCGATTGGGTCCTGGGGTCCCCTGATGACCGGAGTTTCCGGCACCAGTTCGGTCTGGACCTCACGAACCAGGATGCCTTCAACTACATCCTCACGCATCTGCATGAAGCCGTTGCCGCCTGGCAGGTCGACTTCATCAAGTGGGACCACAACCGTGACCTCACCAATCTCGTCTCGCGGCGCACCGGTCGGTTCGCGACTCATCTGCAGACGCAAGCGTTCTACCGCCTCATCGACACCCTCCGCGCCGCACACCCCGGGCTCGAGATCGAGTCCTGCGCCAGCGGTGGCGGGCGTGTCGATGCCGGTGCGATGCAGCACGTGCAACGTGTGTGGCCCTCGGACACGAACGATCCGCTGGAACGGATGATGGTGCAGCGCCACACCGCCTTGCTTCTCCCTCCCGAGCTCGTCGGCGCACATGTGGGACCCGAGGAGGCACACACGACGCACCGCTCGACCAGCCTGGCATTCCGTCTCACCACCGCGCTCTTCGGGCACGCAGGCCTCGAGTGGGACATCACGCAGTGCAGCGAGGAAGAGCTCCAGCGTCTCCGGGCGTGGTCGGCGATGTACCGCGAGTTCCGACCCCTGCTGCACGGCGGGACCACCAGCCACGCCGACGGGCTCGACGAGGGCGCAGCACTGACCACCGTGGCCAGCCCCGACCGCCGTTGGGCCCTGGCGGCCTGGTCCCGGCTGGAGACCTCCGCGACGGCGCACAGTCCCCGCGTACGGATCCCGGGCCTGGATCCCGCGCTCCGGTACAGCGTCACGGCGCGTACTGATCTCGGCGAACCGAGCTTCCACCAGGTCGCAGCTCCCTCCTGGCTCATCGGCACCGAACCCGTGGAGCTCAGTGGCGCCGTGCTCGCCGTAGCCGGCGTGCCCCTTCCCGTGTTGAACCCCGCGAACACTCTCCTGCTCGAGTTCCGCGCAATACTTGACAATGTGAATTAACACGCGGTTGACTCCCGGAGGGCGCACAGGGGCGCCTCCTGAGAGGGGATCATCATCATGCATTTCCGACAGCTGGTAGCAGTGACGGTGGGCACATCGTTGCTTGCGGCCGCGGGCATCCTCAGCGTGGCGGCGCCTGCAGAGGCGCTCACCACCCACACCGTGGCCTCACCGGATGGGTCCACCTCACTGTCCGTTCGCAACGAGGACGACGGTTCGCTCACCTACAGCGTGCTCCAAGGCGGACAGAGCGTCATCGACTCCTCGAAGCTCGGGATCGTCACCGCGGCCACCGACCTCTCGACTGGTCTGTCCTTCGATGGAGAGAGCGATCGACAGGTGAATCAGTCCTACTCGCTGGTCGAGTCGTTCAACGGACCGGTCACGTCGTCGGCGAACGAGATGACGCTCACCTACCACCGCGGGGCAGCGCAGGTACAGGTCGTCGTCCGTGCGCAGAACGACGGTGTTGCGTTCCAGTACAAGGTCAGCGGCGTCGGAACGACGTCCATCACACGAGAGGCCACCACCTTCAAGCTGCCGTCCGGTACAGGCTTGTGGGCGAGCGACTACCGGGACGCGAAGGACTACGAAGAGCGCTACCCGTACGTGTCGTCCTCGTCGATGGGGACCAGACACTTTGCGATGCCCACCCTCGGGAGTCTCCGCAACAACGCTGCTTGGTTGCTCATCAGCGAGGCAGGGGTCTACGACAACGATGGCCTGTACCCCGCCGTGCGCCTCGACGCCCAGGGCGACAACAACACTGAGCTGAAGACCCAGCTGCCCGGTCCGGACACGAACGTGTTCTCCACCGTCAGCAGTGATGTCGCCGTACCGACGGGCGGGACGTTCAACACTCCTTGGCGGGTCATCGTCACCAGCTCGAGCTTGGACACCCTCACGAACACCCACCTCATCACTGACCTCAACCCGGCGCCAGCGAGCGGGACGGACACGTCCTGGATCAAGCCGGGCAAGGCGACCTGGTCGTGGTGGTCGAACGAAGAGAAGGCCAGCGACGGCGACAACATGGTGCTCTCGCAGAAGTCGTACGTCGATTCGGCAGAAGAGCTCGGCATGCAGTACGTGACCGTGGACTGCTGCTACAACGACAGCAACGGGGACGTCGAAACCATCGCCGCCTACGGCAAGAAGCACGGCATCGGCGTGTTCATCTGGAAGAACAAGGGCGACTTCACCAACAGCGACGGCAGCTACTTCACCCAGACGCAACTCGACAGCGCTCTGCAGACGATCGTCGACCGCGGTGTTGCCGGTATCAAGATCGACTTCATGCAGTCCGACCGTGCGGACACCATGGCGCTCTACCAGCGCATCGCCGCCGCGGGCCTGAAGGCGCACCTGCTCGTGAACTTCCACGGCTCGACCAAGCCGTCCGGAGAGAACCGGACGTACCCGAACATCATCACCAGCGAAGCGATCCTCGGGAGCGAGCAGTACAAGTACGACCGCGCTCCCACCGCAGCCGATGACGCCACCTACCCGTTCACTCGCAACGTCGTCGGTGGGATGGACATGACCCCGGTCGTGTTCTCCATCGACTCGCTGAACACCACCCAAGCCCACCAGCTCGCCCTCAGCGTCGTGTTCTCCTCCGCCATGCAGCACTTCGCTGACTCGAACGCCGCGTACGAGACATGGGTCGGTCGCCACTTCCTCCGCGCAGTCCCGACCGTCTGGGACCAGAGCAAGGTCGTCGAGGGATTCCCCGGCAACTACGCCACCATCGCCCGGCGATCCGGCAATGACTGGTACCTCGGCGCCATCGCCGACGGCGCCCGCACCACGTCCATCCCGCTGAACTTCCTGGGCAGCGGCAGCTACACGGCAACGATCTTCCGCGACGGCTCCAGTGACCGTCAGATCACCAAGGAAACCCGCACCGTCACCGCAAGCGATACCCTCGCGATCCCCCTCCGCACGCATGGCGGCATGGCCGTGCAGATCAGCAAGAATCCGCTGCCGATCCTGGGCACGAGTGACACCGTGCTGGAAGCAGAAGCAAGCGGAAACACCCTCACCGGCGGGGCGTCGAGCGCATCATGCGCCGGCTGCTCTTCGGGAACGAAGATCGGGAACCTCACCAACGGCGCCTCGGTCCGCTTCAACACCGTGCCCGGCGGAAACGGCGGCGCGAAGATCCTCCGGGTCGGCTACCTCAGCGCCGACCCGCGATCGTTCACCCTGGCGGTCAACGGTGGTGCTCCCGTGACGGTCGCACCGCCCCGGTCGGGCAACGCCAGCGGCGGCACTCCCGATGGCTTCGGCATTGTTCGCGACGTCGACGTGCCAGTGACACTCAACGCTGGCAACAACACCGTCACGATCGCCGCTGCACCTGGTGGCTTCGCTCCGGACATCGACCGGATCATCCTCGAATCCTCCTACGAAGCAGAGGCGAGCTCGGTCACACGCACTGGCAACGCCGCGGTGACCGCTTGCAACGGCAGCGAGTGCTCCGGCAGCAAGGTCGGGTCCATCACCGGCGCCTCGACGCTCACCTTCACCAACGTGAACGCCTCGACAGCGGGTTCCACCACTCTGCAGATCCGCTACGCCGCGACCAGCGCCCGAAGTGCGCTTCTCTCGGTCAACGGCGGTCCGACCCGGACCGTCACCTTCCCTGCGACCGCCTCCTCGGATGACGTCAGCACGAAGACCGTGTACGTCGACTTGCAGGCGGGAACGAACACCGTCCGGCTCGACGCTGGCGGTGGGACAGCACCGGACATCGACCGCTTGCTCGTTCGCCAGTAATCGCCAGTCAAGATGACAGTGAGGGGCGGCTCGTTGAGCCGTCCCTCACTCATGCGCAACGCCCGAATGGAGATTTCCGAGAGCACCACCAGACGGATTTGAGCCAGGCGCAGGCAGAACTTCCGCTTAGATCGAGTGACATAACTGCGTCATATCGGCGCCGACGAGAAGAGCCGGCCGCCGCGAAGGGTGGCCGGCTCTTCTGCATGGGGGGGTGGAGTCAGTGTGCGGCGTCGTACGCGTCGCGGACGGCCTGGCTGATCCGGCCACGGCTCGAGACCTCGTGACCGTTCGCATTTGCCCACTCGCGGATCTTCGCGAGCTCGTCCGAGTTGCCTCGCCTGGCCGTCCCGCCGCTGGTGCGGCCCTGACGGCTACCGCTGACCTTCCGCGCGGCAGCAAGGTAGTCGGAGAACGCTTCGCGGAGCGCATCTGCGTTGTTGTCGGCAAGGTCGATCTCGTAGTGGTTGCCATCGAAGGAGAAGGACATGGTGCGGCCCTTGCCCTCATCGATGGTGTCGCCGGTCAGGTCGTCGACGAGGTGCGTGGTGACTTTCTGCGCCATGTGGAGGTCGCCTTTCACTCGGGGGTCGCATCTACCCTGGCATAGCTGGTCCCGGAGAACGCTTTGTTTGGCCCTCTTGTTGTCGGGAGGTCGGGCAGACTAAGCGGTGATGTTTGATTCGACGCCAGCCGTATCCGGGTACGCCGCTGCGCTTGCAGAGCTGAAGCAGCAAGTGCGCGCTGCTCGGTTCACTGCGCAACGCCGCGTGAGCACGGAACTGATCCGTCTCTACTGGGGAATCGGCGCAACCATCCTGCAGCGGCAGGACGATGAAGGGTGGGGAAGCAACGTCATCGGCCGGCTCGCGACTGACCTTCGGGCAGAGTTCCCGGAGATGAAGGGATTCTCGCGGGCGAACCTGTTCTACATGCGCCGGTTCGCGGGAGAGTGGGCGTCGGATGCAGTCGTCCAACAGCCTGTTGGACAACTGCCTTGGGGGCACATCACCGTCCTCCTCGACCGACTCGACGACCACGAGCTCCGCGACTGGTACGCGGGGCGAGCCGCGGCGCAGGGGTGGTCGCGGAACGTGCTTGAGCACCAGATCCGCTCCGCGGCGCACACGCGGCTGCAGGCGGCGCCGACGAACTTCGCCGAGGTGCTTCCGCCGGGGGATTCGGATCTGGCGCAGCAGATCACGAAGGACCCGTACGTGCTGGACTTCCTCGCCCTCGACGGGGACGCGAAGGAACGCCACCTCGAGCAGGCACTCGTCGACCGCATTATCGACACGCTCCGAGAGCTCGGGGAGGGATTCGCGTTCGTGGGTCGGCAGGTGCACTTCGACGTCGACGGGGACGACTTCTACGTCGACCTGCTCTTCTTCCACGTCGAACAGCTTCGGTATGTCGTCATCGAACTGAAGACCGGGAAGTTCAAGCCGGAGTACCTCGGCCAGCTCGGCTTCTACGTTGCGCTCGTCGACGACAAGCTCCGCCGCCCCCAGCACGCCGACACCGTCGGCCTGCTGCTGGTCGCGGACAAGAACGACGCCGTCGTCCGGTACTCACTCGCGGGACAGCAAAACCCAATCGGCGTCGCCAGCTACGACCTCCTCCCGCCCGCTGTCAGAGCGGCCCTGCCCTCGGAAGCCGACCTCGCAGCCGCGCTAACGACAGAGGCTGACACCCTTAAGCCTTGATCCGGAGCGCGTGCCCCCAAAGGTCTCTCCGCCGTAACTCATGGGAAGAGCCGACGGCGGCCAGATCGCCGGGCAGGTGTGTTGAGACCTGCGACCCCTGCATTCTCGCGGGAACCCGATCTGGCCGTGGCGTGCGGTAGTCGATCCTCAACCCGACACGTCAAGAGGGCTGAGCGCAGCCAAGACGCCCCCGCCCTTACGCTCGGAACGTGGGTGACGAACGAGAGACCCTGGTCGTCGAGTATGCCGACGCGCCCTGGCTACCCCCGGGCGGGCGGGCGCAAGCAGTTCGTGGTGGGCAACCGCAAGTCCCGATGTGCCTGGTGCGGCTCCTGCTGCGCCGGGATGACCGAGCCTTCTGTGTCCCCCGAGGCGGCACCGGAAAGCTCGATCTCCCCACTCGCGCCGTCGCGCTCGGCGACCCGGACGGCGCCTCGACGGCGGCCGACTTGGTCGTTCAGGTGACTGGTACAACGCGGCAGGCCCGCTTCCTCGGCGCGGTCCGTAACGTTGTGGATGCAGCCGACGACGACTACCCCTGGCCAGCGCCGCTCGCCCACTTCGGAGTGTGGGTAACGGACGCAGAACCTAGTGTCCCGGGCAACTGGCTCAGTCTTGAAGATCCGGGGACTCCGCTTCGCGACCGACACTGGTTCCCGCTTTTGCAGGGCAGCAGGTCGGAGTTCCGGTAGCCGATCGGCTACCGGGCGCGTTTCGATGTGCTGATGGCCGCCGTGCTGCTTGGGGCGGGCGGGCAGTCATAGCGACAGCATCCGAAAGTGGTGGCGCAGATCTTCCGCGGGCTTAACCCGTCCGCGAGGTGCGGGGCTGCTCGGGGTAGGTGCACTTCCAGCCTCGGTGGTCGTCGGTCGTGTCGCTGCCTTGTCCGTCAGTCAGGTGTCTTTGCACGGTGATGGCGTGACCTGCGGTGAGCTGGCCGCCGTCGGCTTCGTACGAGAGCGCGATGTCGATTTGGCAGAGGTCGAACCGCTCGAGCAGGCCTGAGGTGGTGTCGTTGGCTGCGGCCACGTACCGGTAGACGCCGGGCGTTTCCTCGGTTGCCTGGCCCATTGCACCCTGACGCTGACCGAGATCGGTTGCGGGCCAATCCTGGGTCGCGTCGCCCAGAGGCGTCGTCACGGCGGCTGCCTGACCACTCGAGTCCGCGTCGGAAGGCGATGCTGCATCGGTTGGATGGGAGGCGTCGGCAGGCGTCGATTGCTTTGCCGTGGAAGAGGAAGATGGGACACGCCAGTTTTTCTCATCGCTCGAGGCGGAGCAGGCGCTCACTCCCAGAGTGATGCTCAGAACCAGTGCGATTCCGATTCCCCGGAGCATGTTGCGCTGGTCCAAGTGTTCCCCCTCGTCACTGTGCAAGTTCGCCCGGTTTCAGTCGATCGGAGCTTACCGTCCGTCCATCCCGCTCGGCCTGTGCGCGAGTCCCGCTCGCGGATCCTGCTGCGGGCATCGAGGTGAGCGCGATACCCGCAGCAGGATGATCCACCGGGTGCGCAGCTCATACCGTGGCCCCTGCGTTTCGAGCGACATGCTGATTGAGCTGTGCGTACATGAGCATGTCGCGAGGCTCGCCACCGACTCGTTGCCACGCTCTCATCAGACCCTCGCGCTGGTAGCCGGCTAGCTCCGCAGCCCGCAAGGAACCCTCGTTCCAGGGCTCGATATACAACTCCAAGCGATCAAGATCGTCATGCGTGCGCGCCCGTCGCGTGATCGTTTGCAATGCATCGGCGGCATACCCCCTACGACGGCTCGACCTCGCTACCCAATAGCCTGCGCTGGCGCGCGTCCGCTGCCCCGAAGCGAAGAACAACCCGACGTGACCAACGGCTACGTCATTGGCATTGGCGATGGCGAAGGCGTATCCAGCCCCGGTTCTCAGGCGCGCACTCTGCCGTTCGACGAACGCGAGGGCTTCTGGTTTTCCGTCTGTGACGGGCACCGTCGTGATGAGAGGTATGAGCGGATCCCGCGAAGCCTCCTGAACGACTGCTACGTCCGATGGCCGCCACTCGCGCAGCCTCACCAGACGTCCTGCGAGGCTCGGCAATTGCGGAGGGAAATCACTCATGAATGCGATGCTCGCATGAACCTCCCCGCATCGCTGATGTCGCGTATCCGCCGAGGATATCGATTGGACACCTCGCACGACCGATGGCGGTTCGACCACAGCACGAGCCATAGCTGTCGGAAGGCTGCCCTTGCTCTGGCCTGAGCGAGCTGGGGATGTGTCCTTCGTGCCAGTCGCGCCCTCGCGTTCGGCTTGATCGGTGCCGGCGTCCTACGATCCATCGATGGGGCAATACGTGCTCGAAGTGGTGCTCGTGATCGCGGCCGCCACCGCGGTGCTGTGCGTGCCGCGCGCGCGGCCAGCGCGCCGGCAGCATGCGCCCGGCGTGTGGCGCCATCCCGGTACTTGGCTCGGTGTAACGGTTGCCTTGTTCTTCGTCAACCAGATCCTGGTCACGGCGTTCGTCGATCAGGTTTGGCACGGCAACCCCGGACCGGTGACCCGCTACCTGCCGTCCGGCTGGTTCAATCTCGCTGACCTAGGGTCTATTGCCTGGGCACTCCCCGCCTGGTCCTGGACCGTTCTTCACGTACAGGCCGCTTTGGAGCTGCCGTTTGTGATGCTCGCGTACCTGCTGGTGTGCCGCTGGTGCGGCCAGCAGGTCTTCGCGCGGGTCCTCGCCGTACGGTGGCTGATGTCGGCTTCCTTCACGATCACGTTCTGCCTGATCGAGCTGGACTTCGCGAGCCCGTACACGGCGACCGATCTCGTCATCCGCGTGGCTTCTGGCATCGTCACACCGCTCCTACTGCCGACGCTCGCCGCGGGCACGGGGAAGCCGCCCGGTCTCGTGTCCCTCGCGTTCTCTGTCGGCGCGCTCGGGTACCTGGTGCTCGCGGTCTACGACGTCGCCACGCTGTACAACCTCGGACACGCCGCCGACTGGGCACCCGGCGCCGCGGTTGCCGGGGCAGTCTTGGCGCTGAGCCGATGGTTGGCGGTGCGGGGGAACATGCTCAGGGGGCTGGTCGTGGCGTCGGCCACACGGTCCATCGGCTGGTTCTTGGTGCTTTTCGCGGTCCCGTCACTGTCGCTGCGGTACGGGATCACGTTCGGAGCCCGCCCGATTGCCCTCGTCACCGGAGCGGTGCTGGTCATGCTCAGCCTGTGGTGGGGTTGGGATCATCGACACATCCGGGAGCTGGGGGTCGCCGCATCCGTCGCCGTGCTCGCCGCCACCGCTGGGTACTTCATCACCCCGGGCTACACCGAGGCGCGCCTCCTCGCGGCCGCAGTCGCGTTCGTGCTTACCGGCGGTCTGACTTGCGTTCTCCTCGACCGGTCCCGCGAAACCGCAGACAACGGGGCCGCTTCATGACGCACCCAATCGGGTTGCTTAAGCGAAACAGCCCGGCCGCTCGTTCCGCCTGGTAGCCGATGACCGCTAGGCAGTGTCCTTTCGGGGCAGGATCAGGAGTACCGCCGGGAGGGCGGCTGCGCAGATGATTGCCGCACCGGTGATGTTCGAACTCAAGCTTTGACCGGTCGAGATGTCGATCGGCTCGCCGATACAACCGATGGCGACGATGCGTCCGAGGGGGATGAGCGCGGGAAGCCCCCTCGCGCCGCGCCATGCTCGGACGCTGCCAGTCATCAGCAAAGCAGCTCCGGCGATACACGCAACGATGAAGTACGCGACCCCGCGGTACGCAGCGAGGCTGTGCAGCCTCAGTCTTCCTCAACGGGCTCAGCTGTCGCTGAACCACTACGACGGTGCGGCCCAGTTCACGTACGATGCCATCGAAGGCGGCTCCGTCGGGTCCGTAGCCGCGTCCTGGCGCGGCCTATCCGGTAGCACCGGGGGCGCCAAGCTAGAACTGCAGAAGTCGACGCAGCCGTTTAACTTCGTCTACTGACCGCGGAGGAGGACACCATGTCAGCGCACACCACGGCACGAGCGGCACGACCGGCGGCCGTGTTCCTCATCATCGTGGGGCTCGCGATCATCGGTCTCACCCTGCTCGCTGCGGCGACGCCGCTGCCCATCGCGGTCCTCGGACCGTTCCTGGTGTTCACCGGCTGCATCATGCTGTGGCGCATGCCCCGCATCACTAATTGCGTGGGCCCGACCAACCGGTCGGGCCCACGCTCTTACTACGACGCAGGGCGCCGACGGGTGCCGACGGGGCTGATTAGGGTGTCTCGCTGTCCGATCCGTCAGCGGACAAGTCGCACGGTCGCTCCGATCGGGCCGAAGCTAGATGTGGCACCGTCAGAATTGAAGCCGTTACGCCGATAGAACGAGTGCGCTCGGGGATTGTCAGCTGCAACCCACAATGATGCGGGTCGCTGTCCGAGCACAGCGTCCAACAAAGCTTGCCCTGCTCCACTTCCGTGGGCACGCGCGAGTACGTAAAGCATGCCCAGCTCCTCCGGCCGGACCGCGTCGGGTTCTT
The DNA here is from genome assembly GCF_048755855.1 of Curtobacterium sp. L1-20. Taxonomy (GTDB): domain Bacteria; phylum Actinomycetota; class Actinomycetes; order Actinomycetales; family Microbacteriaceae; genus Curtobacterium. The sequence goes on from NZ_CP151472.1 coordinate 272,803, forward strand.
CGGCAGTGTTCTGGACCGCGGCGAACCCGATCACGCCCGTTGCATCGACGGCAACCATGGTTGTCAAGATGTCTCCTTCGAGGTTCGATCGCCACATACCGATTCGCCGCTCGACGTCGAACCACGGATTACTGTCGAGGTCGTCCACCAGGTGACCGCAGGTCTCGCGCCAAGACGAGGCGTGCACGCGTGCAATCGCCTCCGCATCACCAATCGTCGCCGACCGGACCACCGCACCTGCTAGATCTCGCTCTCCCATGTCCCGACCGTATCGACCGGACGGAGGTGCGGCGAAGGGCCCGGAGAACGCCGGCCAGCGTCGCGGTAGCCGATCGGCTACCGGGCGCGGCATGGGCTCTCCGTAGGATGCGTCTGTGGGTGTGACTGGGGAAAAGTACCTAGCGTGGGCGCAGGTCGAGGCGCAGGGTGTTTCCGATCTGTACTTCGACTGGGCGACTGGTGTCACGGCGGATGAGGACATGGTGAAGCTGATCGAGGAGCTGCCCTCGTCGAAGCGGCAACCGAACCTCGTCTTCGCATCGGCACGGATGGCTGGTGTTCCTCTCGTGACTTACCAGGAAGCGAGGAGCGAGTTCGTTGCCAGGTGGGATGCGATCTGCGGGATCGCACTCACCCACGCGACGCAGACGAACGAAGTCCGCCGGTGCGCCGTGCTCCTGCCAGAACTTGCGAAGATCCGCGGACCGATCGCGCTGCTCGAAGTCGGAGCGTCCGCAGGGTTGTGCTTGTTCCCGGACAAGTACGCCTACCGCTTCACCACAGAGAGCGGAGTTCACGAACTGGCACCGGCGGAAGGCAGCCCCGTTGTCATCGAGACTGAGCTGCGTGGGCGAGCGGCTCCGAAGCGTCTACCGGATGTTGTTTGGCGTGCTGGCATCGACCTGAACCCTCTCGATGTCGCGGACCCGGTGTCGCTGCACTGGTTGGAAACGCTCGTGTGGCCCGAGCATGACGAGCGCCGCCGGAACCTGCACGCGGCCGCATCCGTCGTCGCGGCAGAGCGGCCGCTGCTCGTGGCTGGCGACCTGAACGAAGCGTTCACGGAAGTGGTCGCGCAGGCGCCGGCGGACACGACGTTGGTGGTGTTCCACAGTGCGGTGCTCGTGTACCTGAGCCCGTCCGCGCGGGAGTCGTTCGTTGGCAAGATGCGCGCCAGCGGTGCCGTGTGGATCAGCAACGAGGGCAAGTCGGTACTGCCGGAAGTCGCGGCGCAGCTACCAGCAGCAGTCGAGAATGGAACGGTCCTGGCGATCAATGGCACACCCGTCGCCATCGTTGGCCCGCACGGTCAGTTCTTCCACGCCCTGCCCGACTCCTGATTGTTCCGGGGCGAACCCGTCTCACATAGGTGGTCCGCGAACTATCTCACTTCACGCACGCAATACGGACGCCTCGCGACACACGAAGGCTTGACCCGCCCCTAGTCAACTTGGCCCGTCCGTACTGCCAAACATCGTGTCCGCGTCCGTATTTCAGACACGTTGAGTGGGAGTCGGACAAGTTAGCTGGCGGACGACACGAACTGTAGACGACCGACATCACGGCTCACGAGAACATCCCCCACCGAATGCGACGGTGATCGTTTCTACTCGACGAAGGTGGACGGGCGTTACCCGATGGTCAGGCAATCGGTCGCTCCAAGCTCCCACGTGTTCCGACCTTCCGAGCGGCGCATCCAACACGCTGCGCTGGCGACCATGGCCCTCGCCGCCGTTGCAGGAGCGGCGATCGCCATCCCGCAGTCCGCGTCCGCCGCCGACAACTCCCAGAACACCACGACCCCGATCAAGCACGTCGTGGTGCTCTTCGACGAGAACGTCTCGTTTGACCACTACTTCGGCACCTACCCCACCGCCACGAACGCCAACGGCACACCCTTCACCGCTGCCGCGGGCACCCCGTCGGTGAACACGCTGACGTCGTCAGGTGCCCTCACGAACAACCCGAACACGTACAACCCGTCACGGCTCACCCCCCAGCAGGCCCTGACCTGCGACCAGCACCACGGGTACGTCGAGGAACAGAAGGCCGTCAACGACGGCAAAATGGACCAGTTCGTGCAGAACACCTCGGTCGACACCTGCACCGGCCAGTACGGCAAACCCGGACTGACCATGGACTACTTCGACGGCAACACGGTCACGGGTCTGTGGAACTACGCGCAGAACTACGCCATGAGCGACAACGCGTGGGACACCACCTTCGGTCCTTCGACGCCCGGAGCTCTCAACCTGATCAGCGGCCAGACCCACGGCGGCGCCGGCGTCGACTCCGTCACGGGAGCCACCAACACGGCGTCCAACGTCGTTGTGGCGAAGGACGCCGCTGGAACCGGAACGGTCATCAGCGACACCGACCCCGCGTACGACGACTGCTCCGACAAGGACCACGTCTCCACCGGCAATCTGCTGAAGATGTCAGGGAAGAACATCGGGGACCTCCTCAACGCGAAGGGCGTCAGCTGGGGCTGGTTCCAGGGCGGCTTCACCCCGACGACCGCGTACGCGGGAGACGGCACCTACGCCAGGTGCGACGCAACCACCCTGAACACCGGCGGCGCAACCGTCGTCGACTACTCACCGCACCACAACCCGTTTGCGTACTACCAGTCGACGGCCAACCCGCACCACCTCGCTCCGACGAGCACCAGCATGATCGGTCACTCCGACCAGGCGAACCACCAGTACGACCTCTCCGCCTTCGACACCGCCCTCGCCGCGCACCAGATGCCGGCAGTGTCGTTCCTCAAGGCCCCCGCAGCGCAGGACGGCCACGCTTCCTACTCCGACCCGCTCGACGAGCAGAAGTTCCTGACGAGCGAGATCAACAAGATCCAGCAGTCCCCGGAGTGGTCCAGCACGGCGATCGTGATCAACTACGACGACTCGGACGGCTGGTACGACCACGTCGCCCCGACAATCCTGAACGGCTCGACCGACACCGCTAACGACTCGACCGTCTGCACCACCGCGACCGCGGCAGGCAGCATCGCTGGCGGGTACCTCGACCGGTGCGGACCCTCGCAACGTCTGCCGTTCCTGGTCATCTCACCGTTCGCGAAGCAGAACGACATCGACCACACCGCGATCGAGCAGACGTCGATCACGAAGTTCATCGAAGACAACTGGTCCACCGGGCGGATCGGCGACGCGTCCTTCGACGCCCGTGCCGGCTCCGTCCAGGGCATGTTCGACTTCACGCACCCGCAGCAGCGTGAAGTTCTGCTTGACACCACCACCGGCGCCGTCGCTCGCATCGTGCCCACCGCAGCGGCGCCCTCCGCGACACCGACCCCGTCCGCCACGCCGCCGGCGCCGACGCCGTCCAGCTCCACGGCGCCGACAGCAACCGCAGGGGCAGGGCAGGGCAGGGCAACCCTGCAGCCAGCAGCGGTGCCGGTACCGGTGGTAGTGGCAACGCTTCGACTCCGTCCGCGGGGACGGGCGGGACGACCGTCGTTGCTGACCCGCCTGTATCCAACCCGAGCGCGTCACGGCTCGCTTACACCGGAGCCCACCTCACCGGTGTGAGCATCGCAGCGATCCTGTTCCTGCTTGCAGGGATCACGCTCGTCGTGCTCCGTCGGCGCCAGCTGCGTCGTCGCGCCGGATAGGACACCGATGTGATGCCCCGGAGCCGCGCTCCGGGGCATCACGCGTCTTATCGCACCGACGTGCCGACGGAGTTGCCGGCTTCGTAGACAACGACGGGTCGGCCCTGCTCGAGCAGGTGCGTGGCCGCGGCGAGACCGACGGGGCCAGCGCCGATGACCGCAACGGGTAGCTCATCCCAGACGGTCATTTCTGGCCCGGATGCTGCCCGCCTGGGGGAGGACCGGCGGCAGGCGATCCCGACGCCGCCTCAGGGGCGGCGTGTGTCACCCCTGAACAAGCTCCTCCACCAGGTTACGGACGGGGGCTCGGCGTATGACTACACGTATGGCACCATCGACCAGAACGGCGTTCCCGTGATCGCCAACCGGACCGTCGCCGGGGCCGGGACCGCGTCAGTGATCAGCGACCCGACCACTGGGCAGCCGCTGGACCTGCAGACCACCGACGGGACCACGAGCATGTGGATCCTCGACGGCACCGGCAGCCCCGCCGCCGCGATCGCGGACACGGGGAAGACGGCGTACACGGTGTCCTATGCCCCGTATGGCGCTGAGACCGTCGGCATTGGCTCCGACAGCGCGCAGTGGCAGCAGAATCCCTACGGGTTCAAGACCGGGCTCCGCTCGAGTGACGACAACGGGATGACCGAGTTCGGGTACCGGTGGCAGACCAGCGGCACCGGCGGATGGATCCAACGCGACACCCTCGACGCACCCCTCAGCCCTACCAACGCGAACCGCTATGCCTACGCCGGAGACGACCCGATCAACTCGGCGGACCCGACAGGAAATCTGTCGTCGTTCGGAACCTACGCAGACGCTTGCGGGTCCAGTGCAGTCGCGTCTGCCGGCATCGACCTGGCGCTGGCAGCAACCGGGCCAGGTGTCCTTGTCGGAGCAGGTGTTGCGTGTGTTGTGGGAGTCGGAACGCAGTTCATCGGTGATGAGTACGGGCAGGGTGCCGGGAATGGCGTCGCGTACATTGACTTCCTGCTCACTGTGGGAAAGATTGGTAGTAGATTCGTTTGAGCAATCCCTTGCAGACAATTCTGACGATTTTAGCATTTGCGGTTGCCATCGGGGGCTCAATCTTCCTAGGCAATCGTTGGGGCAATAACGCACGCAGGATTAAGAATGGTGAGCGCCAGTCTCGCTCTCCTCGGAGCATCATCCTCATTCTAAGTGTCACAGTGCTTATCTTGCTGGGGTTAACAAGCTGGCGGTTTGCAGGCTAGGAATCCGCTGCGGTATCGCTGAAGACGACGGCCGGGGCCCCCTGTAGGGGTTCCGGCCGTCGCCAGTCGGGGACTGTACGAGTACGTGGAGATGAGTGACTTGCAAAGGGGAGATACGTTCAAGCATTTGGCGTGATCCGCGCCGCTGAAGTATTGGGCCTTCGTGTGCCCGACGAGGTCGCGTTGATCTCGTTTGACGGGACGCTCGCCTCCCGCTTCACATCGCCGCCACTGACTGCCATTCAGGTGCCGTTCGAGCCAATCGCGAGATATTGCCTTCGCAAGCTCACCGAGCCTGACGGGACATTTGAGTTGCATACGACCGTGCCGCACGAGCTGGTAGTTCGCGAAAGTTGCGGGAAGCACTAGGCACTCTGGACGGCAACGCTGGTGAAGTGAGAGCTGAAAGCCACGGGTAGGGGGAGCGGGATTTCGCCGACCCAGACGGCTCATCCGAGGCTGCCTTGGCCGATAGGCCGTCCGTAGAATCTTCTCCACGTGACCCGTGGGCCAACGCCGCTGGCTTCCCGTCCAGCGTCCGGTAGGCGATCGGCTATCGGATACCACTGGGCTCGCTGGGGAAGCCGCTTCGGGTGGGAGGATCGCGGTGTGCCGATCGAGCTACCCGCAGGAGTCCTCGGTGTCGTCTTCGACGTCGGCGAGACGCTCGTTGATGAGTCGCGCGCCTGGTCCAGACAAGCGGAAGCGGCAGGCGTCACCCCGTTCACCGTGATGGGACTGCTCGGCGCGTTGATCGCGCGTGGTGAGGACCACCGCCGGGTATGGGCGCTCCTCGGGGTCGAGAAGCCCGCGGGGCGCGCGGCTGATCGAGGAAACCGACCTCTATTCGGACGCGCTGCCGTGCCTTCGTGCGGTCGACGAGCGCGGCCTCGTCGTCGGGATCGCGGGAAATCAGCCGGTGGGCGTGGAAGCGCAGCTTCGCGCGGCAGGCTTCTCACCGGACTTCTTGGCGTCCTCCGCAGCATGGGGCGTGGAGAAGCCTTCACCCGAGTTCTTCGACCGCGTCGTGGCAGAGGCTGGCCTCGAGCCGGGAGCAATCCTCTACGTCGGTGACCGCCTGGACAACGACGTCCTCCCTGCACGCGCTGCCGGCATGCGGACCGCTTTCATCCGGCGGGGCCCATGGGGCCACCTTCACGCTGAACGACCGGAAGCACGCCTCGCGGACCTGCGACTGAAGACCCTGGCGGAACTCACCGACGCGATGGTCGCCGGTGTGGGGTCGGGATTGACTCGCGGTTAGCATCGCGAGGTGTCCTTCCGCGACGATGCCGTTCCTCCGCTACTCGATTCCGGACATCTCGCGCTGAGTGATGGAGCGTCCCTGTACTGGGAGACCTCTGGACGCGCCGACGGCGTGCCTGTGCTGTGGTTGCACGGCGGCCCGGGGTCGGGTCTGCGAGGGGAGCGCTACCGACGCAAGTTCGATGCGGATCGCAACCTCATCATCGGCGTGGATCAACGTGGCTGCGGACGCAGTGTGCCACTGGTCACCGACGAGCTCAGCTCACTCGCCGGCAACACGACCGAGCGGCTGATCGCCGACCTGGAGGAGCTGCGCGCGTTCCTCGGACTGGAACGCTGGATCATTACGGGTGGCTCCTGGGGCAGCACCCTGGCGCTGGCGTACGCGGCTGAGCATCCCGAACGGGTCATCGGCGTGGTCGTCGGAGCAGTGACTACGACGTCCCGTGACGAGGTGGACTGGATCACGGAGGGCGTCGGCCGCATCTTTCCCGAGGCCTGGGCGTCGTTCGAAGCAGCATCGGGTCGCCGGGAGGGTGAGCGCGTGGTGGAGGCGTACGCCCGCCGGCTCGCTGACCCGGCCGACGCGGCCGATCGCGGCCGCGCCGCCGCCGACTGGGATGCGTGGGAGTCCACCCACGTCTCACTCGACCCGGCATGGACACCGGGGCCAATGCACCACGACCCGGTCGAGCGGGCGGTGTTCAGCACGCTTGTCACGCATTACTGGGCCAACGATGGGTTCCTGTCCGGCGATCGGGCCATCCTGGCGCGCACCGACCGGTTGGCGGACGTGCCGGTCGTGCTCATTCATGGCCGTCGCGACGTCAGCGGACCAGCCGTCACACCATGGCGGCTGCATCAGCGCCTTCCGCGCAGCGAGCTCCACGTGGTCGAGAACGAGGGGCACGGCGGCCCCGGGCAGACCGAACTCATTCGCGAGGCGGTCGCCGGGCTGACAGCGACTACGGCCGGCACCTAGGCTGCCGGATCGCGGGCCGCAGCTGTGTTGATACCGGGTTGGCATCCACCGTGCGGACTAGACCCAACCCCTACCGCCGCCCGGTAGCCGATCGTTGTCCGGACGGGTCCAGATGCGCGAAGACCGGTGCCCTTAGGCTCGCGTCATGGTCTCGGCAACGAAGCAGACGGTAGTCGACGACGGGGTGAGGATCGCCTACAGGGTCTTCGACGGCGTTGAGCCAGCGGTAGTCGTCCTGCATGGGCTCGCGGGGAGCGGTCGTGAGTTCATCGACACTGCGAACGGGCTGCCCGGGCGCCGGGTCATTCTGATCGATCAGCGAGGCCATGGGCACAGCACGACCAGGCCAGCGGACACCTCTCGCGAGGCGCACGTGTCCGACGTTGTTGACATCGTCGGGAAGGAGGCGTCGGTTCCGGTGATCCTCGTCGGTCAGTCGATGGGCGCACACACAGCAATGCTCCTCGCCGCGGCTCGTCCGGACCTTGTTCGGCAGCTCGTGATGCTCGAGGGGAATCAGGGCGGTGGGACGGCTGATGAGCACAAGGCTGTCGGCGACTTCTTCCGGTCCTGGGCCGTCCCGTTTGCCGATCGAGCGGAAGCCTTGGCGGCTCTCGGTGAGGGGCCCCTCGAGAAGGCTTGGGTCGACGGCCTCGAAGAACGGGCCGATGGCTTGCATCCGCGTTTCGACGCGGACGTCATGCAGGAGACGATCGAGGCTGTCGGGGAGCCACGGTGGACCGAGTGGGAGAGTGTCGAGGTGCCGACCCTGGTGCTCTACGCGGATGGCGGCATGTTCTCGGAAGAGCAGAAGGCCGAATTCGTGAGTCGTGGGCGCGCTGTTCGACGCGTAGATCTCACGGGCGCATCTCACGACGCGCACCTTGACGCCTTCGATCAGTGGATCTCTGCACTCCGCGGCGCCGTAGCCGAAACGGCAGAAGCGTCCTGAGCGTTCCGATAACCGATCGCCTTCCGAGGCGCTTGGTCTGGCTAGCTGCGACTCGTTAGCGCGGCCGCACACCCGTTAACTGATATCCGGGATATGGTCACGGCATGCCTGTTCCGAAGTCTCAGACCAGCCAGGGGCCCCGCCGTCTTCTCCGTGATGTCGTCTACGAGCAGATGCTCGGGGCGATCGAGAACGGCACACTCGAGGCGGGCGAGCGGCTGAACGACGACGAGCTCACGAGCTGGCTTGGTGTCTCGCGAACTCCGGTACGGGAAGCGATTGCCAGGCTCGAGTCGGAAGGTCTCGTCGAGATGTCCGCGAACCGTTACACCCGGGTCGCCAGCCTTTCAGGGACCGCGCACGACGAGGCAGCCATGCTCTCGGCCGCGCTCCACGCGTGGGCCATTGAGCACGGCGCCGAGGCGACCGCCGACGCGCGGAAGAGCGCGGCCGCCGCGGCGAGCAAGCTCAGTGCCGACGTCGACGCGCATGACGTCGAGTCGTACCGGGGGCTGCAGGACGCCGTCGCGGCGCTCATCGCGGGGTTCGACAACTCGCTCTACACGGCGACAGAAGCTGCTGTGCGTGGCCGGGTGAAGTTCCATGCCGCTGCAGCTGACGCGACCATCGACTGGGATGCTGCGGTTGCAACGGCTAGCGCCCTCGCGAAAATCTAACCGCCGGCACCCGGCCTAACCCCAGCCCATCGACGCCACGTACCGCAAGGCCTGCTGACCCCGTGGGCGCGCGGTACTCGCGACCGTCCATGCCAATCGTTGATCGGATGGAGCCCGACCCGGCGAAGATCTTCCAGACGTGATCTCGTCGGCATAGCGTGAACCGCATGGACCGTGTCGCAGATCGCGTCGTCGTCCCCAACGTGGTCGGTCTGCCTTTCCACGTAGGGCGAGACCTTGCGTACGATGCCGGCGTCACGTTGGCGAACCCGGACCCGGACGGACCGCCGATCGGCGCTCTCGCTTGGCCGGGACTCTTCTACATCACTTCGCAGCGTCCACCCGCAGGGGCCCAGCTGTACCGATGGGACTCCGTCGTAGTAGAAGTCGTAGCCCATGGCGACGCGGATTCGACCACGCGCGCTCCGTCCCCTGACAAGCCGCTTGTTCACAGCACGCATGGACATCCGAGGGCGGTTTCCTACGTTGACGCGACGGGTTCTGGCGACAGAGCTGCCAGTCGGAACGAACCTCTGGGAACATGACGACGGTCGAGCGCCCCTGAACCGTCGAGGATCGATCCCACCGGGACCATGGCTCCTCGCTTAGGGTCGAGATCATGCTCCCTCCCGGCGCCGAGTCCCGCCCCCATATACGAACGACGCCCTTTGAGCGCGGCAGCAACGTCGTCCTACGGAGCGTGCGCGACTTCACCGGCCGCGGTCGCACTGTCGGCTTCGCGGTGGCAGGCACCGTCCTGAACGACGGGGACGTCATTGTCGTTGCCACTCCGTCCGGATCGGCCATGCGCACGCGTGCGGGCCACGGGCAGGGCCCGAACGGGAGGATCGTGGCGCATGACACCTGGGATGGCAGCTACGCCGAGAAGACCTGGGCCGGCGACACAGTTGTCCGAGTGCATCGCTGGAACGAGCCCTGGTCCGTGTGGCGGTGGCACGACGGCTTCGACTGGGCCGACCGCTGGTATGGCAATCTCGAGACGCCGTGGCAGCGGACACCGCTTGGGTTCGACACCCAGGACTGGGCTCTCGACATCGTCGCGTCCGGCGTTCCGCGCACGGCGTCATGGCAAGCGAACTTCAAGGACGCCGACGAGTTGGCATGGATGGTCGAGCGGGGAACCGTGTCGCCTGCCGACGCAGCAATCGTGCGTGCGGTCGGCGACCAGCTGATGGAACGGACGCGTCGTGCCGACTGGCCCTTCAATGCCGACTGGGACGACTGGCTTCCAAACTCGGCGACCAAACCGGTACCCATGCCTGCTGGATGGAATCGTCTCCAAGACTGATGCTCGTCCGGTCGTCGACGCGTGGCAAATTGCTATCCGGTAGCCGATGGTCGACGCGGCTGTCGCAGCGGTGAGCGCCCGTCGTCACCCGGCGAGGACGCCGACGCCCACCAGGGCGGCCAGGACGCCGAACACCACGAGGACTCCAGCGACGACGAACGTCGCGAGCGCACTGGCGCTGCCCGGCCGGCTCCGGGACGTCACGACCGCGAGCGCGACCGGGCCGGCGGCGCCGACCAGGCCGGCTACGAGCGCCGTCCACGCCCATCCGTTGTAGGCATCCGGGTCCCCGATGCCGACTCCTGCCCCGGCGAAGGCGACGAGCGCGCAGAAGCCGGCGCCGAGCACGCAGCATGCCGCCAGGACGGCCGTGACGGCGATGCCTGCGACGGACGGGCCAGCCGATGCGGTCCATGCCCGTATCGCTGCATCGAGCTCGTCGTGGTCGTGCTGCTCGTCGGGTCGTCGCTCGGCTTCCACCGCGTCATCCTGGCACGAGGGCGGGCGGCTCGACGCCGGGAGAGAGCACGAACCCGCCTCGAGGCGTGAGCAATCGCGTCCGATAGCCGATCCTCTATCGGACGCCGATTTGACTCCGTGTCTGGATCGACGCGGATCTTGTTACGTGGACCAGACCGGGAGGGGGACCAAAGACGCCGGCTGCCCGTCAATCTGTCGCACCATGTCGTTGTGGAGTCTGATCAGTTCCACGAACGGCACCGCGCGGCGGCTTGCTGCGGCCACGTCTTTGCCTTCGGCGGTGAAGGGGAAGGGGTACGCGGAGATCCCTTCTTGCGGCCTTAAGGACCGAACTTCAGCCTCCCACCCTGGCCACCTCAGTGAATCGTAGAAATCGGTGGTGGCTCCGCGCAGCATTGCTGACACGAAGGCGGAGTGGTTCAGCTCCAGGTTCTCCCACCGGAGCGTGTCCACCGAGAAGTGGTGGACCGCTCCGTCGCCAGTTCCCAACGCACCTCCGTCCAGAGCGAACACGCCGCCCAGGACATCGAACCCGACGACGAGCAGGCCACGAGCGTCAGCATTCGCTTCGTCAAGCCCGGGGAGTTGGTCCCCCGAGCTTCCGCCGAGGAGGCGGAGCCATCCACTGTCGACGAGGACACCGGACGTGTTCAGGGCGAGGGCCCCGAGATAGGAACGATTGGTGAGCGAGAGCTTGTCGGCGGTCCGAGAGTCGGACCTTGGCGGCCTGACCTGATTGTGCACAGGCGAGGACTGAATCAACCCCGCGAGTTCCGGCCACGCTTCCGCTCGTGCTTCCGACATCCGTTCATGATGCATGACAACGTCCGGCGGGTGACCCGCGAGCCGCTGTGTACGGTGGCGCGCACCGAGCGCCCGGTCAACGATCGCCTATCGAGACCGTCCGCGAAGTCCAGTGGTACGCGCTCACCGCCTCGGCGGCTATGACAACCGTCCGTCACTGCGTGAAGTGCTGCGTTGCTTCGCGTCGATCGAGCTCGGTGAGCATCGTCGCCGTGTTGCGGAGCACCCGCGGCGTGGTCACGACAGTGATGACGAAAATCGCAATGAAGAATGCTGCACCGAACCAGAAAAGCGGTTCGCCGGTGACGGCGAGCCAGATGGCGAGAGCCGTCATCGGCAGGTACAACACCGGCGCCAACCATCGGAGCGGGCGGTACTGCTGTTGGCGAGATTGCAACGCTCGCCGCCAATCGGCGATGTCAACGTCCGATGGAACGGTGCCCAAACGGACAGCCTTGCTGAACTCGGGACGCTGCCCTACCCGGCCATGAGCACGTCGTGTCCGGCCAACCCAGATCCCCATGAAGATGCCGTAGAACGCGCCGACGATGATGGACAGAAGCGCTCGAGCTCCGACGCCTAGTTCCGGCGTCGTAATGAAAGTCACTCCGAACCAAGCCCCCGCGAACATGACGGCCATGATGACGCCCGCCATCCACGTCGGCACCTGCTTCATCAACCCCATGCCTTAAGCCTGCCATGTCTAGCCGATTGCTGGTCGGTGCACGCTGCGGCAGACGCGTCCGATAGGCGATCGACCACCGGGACAGCTGGAACCGCTTGAGATCATCGTCCACGCCGCGCGAGCGTACCCCTGACGTGGCCGCCCCGCTTCTCAACGGCCAGCCACCTCGCGCGGCACCGTTACCGCGATGACGCCACGAGTTGCGGCTGCGGCTGCAGCCACCAGCCCTGCAGCGGCCCAGCTGCAGGGGTGCTGGACGGCTGACGGAAGCGCTCCCGGGAAACCAACCCGAGGGTTCGACGAATCGCGTCGGCACTGCTCGCCGAAGGCGAGCAGGCGTCTCCGACGAATGGCTTCGTTACAGCTGCCTGTCGGGGCGATGTTTTGCATGCTGTCGCCGGAGCGAGATTCCCGCGGCAGAGCAGAGCGCGAGTCCGACCACCCCGACAAGCATGCCCAGTTCCCACATTGCACCGGCTCCGAAGTTCACACCACCGTCTATCGGACTGAAAATCACCCAGATTGAACCCACAGCGGTCGCGATGAAGCCGATACTAAGAAAGGCAACACCGGTGCAGAGGAGTTTCATTTGCGCATTCACCAGCGGCTCCCCTTTTCCCTTGAGAAATCCGATTCGCGGCCATTGTCACCGCGCCCACCAATCTAGCGGCGACGCTCACTGTAGGCAACACTGGTTATGGCGCACCCCGAAAGAACCAATCCCACGAAGACTACAAGGATAATCCCAACGCCGATATCCACACCAGTATCTTCGGAGAGGGTGATCCAGAGTTGCACTACTGCGACCACAAGAGCGATCACTGCGCCGAGGAATAATACCAGTGCCAGGATGAGCAGAGCCAATGCGGATCCGCACCAGGGCGCAAGCTGACGTTCGTTAGGGGCCACGGGACGCCCGTCTCCATATGGTGCGGGTGACTGGTTATAATCGTTCATGCTTATCGACACTGCCTTCACGTCGTGGCTGCTGATCGAATATTGACGACTGAGCTTGCCGATCATCCCGCCAGGAAAGTTATACCGGTAAAGCCAGCGATCCATGTGCCGGCGACTCCGATCATCGGCTCGGTCGTGCAAGAGCTCGTACCCTCACCATGGGCGGCATCGGCACAGCTACTCACCTGCATCAGAGTCAGGAACAGGACCGTCACGGTCGCGGCGACGGCGACGGCGCTCCATCCGGTCACTCGATCCACGATGCGCTCCGTCCGTGACGCGACCAGGGGCTGCCCACGATGACACATGCCGAGGTGGCGAGCCAGTCTCGATCGTGCAACGGGATCAGGACGTGATGACGTCGCGGGCAGGGCGCCCGGTAGCCCATTCCCACCTGGACGGCGCCAGCAGCGCGGCAGCCCCGTCCAGTGGTCGACGGACTCAAGGGACGGCGAGGTCCGCCCCGAGAGACTGCTCCACCAGGGCACGACTACGCCGGGACGGCCGGGCGTGTGGAGCCCACGTTAACGTGAGTTCATCGATTCTCAAGGAGAGCAATGCTGAACCTCGTTTCCGATCCGCCAAATGGTCGATGGAGCTACCAGAAGCGCCTTATCGACGACGGTCGACAGATTATCTTTGCTCCTCTCGGAACCCTTGCCCGAGGAACCGTCAACGCCTTCCTCTTGACCTGGAAGGGCCGCGTCATTCCAGTGACGGCGTCCGTGCGTGAGTACCAGGATGAGCGTGGACAACGATACCTGGTCTTCAGTCACGTCAACCTAAATGGCGCTGGTGTGGAAACAGCTTACGGCATCGCTGCCTTTTCATTCACTTCTCGCCAGGAACGCGCTGAGGCCGGGAAGATTGCCGTAGAATGCGTTCTAGCCTTTGCGAAGCTTGCTCAAGGATTCAAGGCCATCATGGCCGCCGGTGACCACGCGCTAAGTGAATTTCTGCCGGAAACTGCTCAACAAATCCAGAGAGGCCTAGAGTGAGTGAGGCCAACCGACTCAATCGATAGTCGATCCATCGCCCGGGGCGACTTTGACACCGCTGAACTCGCTTCCC